>NZ_JBFTZZ010000017.1:0-284049 GCF_056406515.1 Rhizobium sp. P1_B8
CGTGGCGGATTCCGAACCTCACGCCTTCAAGGAGCTCGCAGCGCGCGATCTATGGACGACGACGCCGGTAAAAGTCGATCCTCGGCAGCAGCCCTATGAACGAATTCCGCCTCTCTATTCCAGCTATGTGACCGAGGCGTCGGCGAGCACGGCGTCAGCGGCAAGGCCCGATTCGGCTCGCCCGCCAGCCGAACTTCAGACACCGCAGCCCAGACTTTCGGCCGCGCATCTTGCCTGGTGTGGGGAACGTTATCGCTCTTTCGATCCCACGACCAACAGCTATCGGTCCTATAGCGGTGAGACCCGCGAATGCGCATCGCCGTTCCAGCGGACTGTCGCCGAGGCCGATGAAGGCGTCGGCACGAAAGTGAATGCACAGGCGGCAGCCCGGTGCGCCGCTCGCTACAAGTCGTATCGACCGGAAGACAATACGTATCAACCATGGGAAGGACCGCGGCGCAGTTGCGACATGTCGGATCTCGTTGCGACCAGCAATTGATTATCGGCGGTGGTCGCGAGGTGCGGATCATGCTGCACCAAACTGGTGAATCGGACTAAAGTCCGTGTTGCAAACGCTACGGTTGTGATACCCGGTTGTATTAGAGTGTTGGAGATCAGGGGATGGCAACGGCGCTGATAACAGAAATCCAGCAGGCGCAGACAAGGCTTCCGCTCTTGAGCCGAGCGGATCGAGCAGCCCTTATCGTTCGCATCCTCCGCGAGCTGAAGACGCATCGGCGGGAGGTTCTCGCAAATGTGCCAGCCGAGCGCTGCGTATGGATCGACAGGCTGATTGCGTCCGTGTCCTCGACGATACCGGAAATCGTCAACATGCTGGACGCCGAGTTCAATCGTGTCTTGAGCGAGTTCGAAAAGCTTATCGCGACGCTCGATGACATCTCGCATACCGAGAAACGGTCGAAGACAATTCACTGAGAGGGCAGCCAAGCGAGCGCCTTATCGGAAACCGATCGCTGCGCGTTAGCGTTCTCCTTCCATGACCGAATCCAAATCCGCCGCTGATCACGAAAAGGCTCCGTCCGGCGAAGACGGTGCGAAGCCCGGCGCGGACATTTCTTTCCCTTACGACAGGATGACCGTCGAGCAATTCCGAAGACGCTTCCCCCGTGCCCGCTGGAGCGATGCCCGCCAGGCCTGGTTCGTTCCCGGGCGGACGGCGTCCCGCCGCATCGGACGATGGCTTGCCGAGATCGAGTCCGAAGCCGACGCCCATGCGGACGCAAAGGGACGCGACGCCTTCGCCTTCGATCCCATCGACAGTCCATATCTCGAACTCGGCAAGGCAGGCTTCCAAATCCGCACGCCGTATTCGAAGACCGTCGTCGACGAATTGCGCGAGGTGCCATTCTCACGGTGGGACGGCGATCTCAGGATTTGGCACGTTCCCTTCCGGTCCTATGAGGAACTCCGGCGCAGATGGCCCGAGATCGAGGCGGCGGCTCGCAGGAACGAGCCGGAAGAGAGACGACGTCGAGCCGAGGAGCGGAAGGGGACCGAACAGGAGATGCGCAGCAAACTCCGCTCTGCGGAACGAAAGCGTCACCGTTACCCGCTTCAGAGCGACGACCTGCCGCCAATAGGACGTCCTGTGGTCACCGCCTATGGAATCGTCGTCTTTAGCGAAATCTCAGGCGAACTGGTCGACCCGGGTGTCGTTGCGGACTTTTATCCCGGCGTGACCGAGGATCACGTCTGGGGACATTGGCGGGTGCCCACACTCGAAGAACTCATCCGCACCTGGCCCGCGAAAATGCTTCCGGTTCAGAACGCCGCGTGGTGGCTGCCGACGATCGAGGAACTGAGGCCGACCCGTCGCACGGCAAGGTCGCGCGAAGCCAGGAAACAAGCGAAGACGCCGTGACCGCTGCTTGCTCCTTCGGATCAACTGGCGGTTGTACTGAAATTTACTGAGGCTGGACGTTGAAATCATCGTGAACAGAAGCCGGCGGTTCCGCTGAAGACGTAGCTGTCGCCAAAATTCTCCGGCCGCTCTCGCGCAGTGGAACAAGTTCCGGCTCTAGCCATTTGTCGTCCATGAAAACAGCCCTGCCGATGTCGCTGCTCGCCCTGGCCATTTCCGTTGGCGGCGCCGCCGCGCGGGAACTTCGACCCGAAGCCATCAATACCGCTTCGATTGCTTCCATTGGCGCGGAGAAGCCGGCTCCAGCAGATCCAGACCTGGCGATCGTCCGCCTTCAAGTTTTGCTCGACCGAGCGGGCGCGTCTCCCGGCGTGATCGATGGCCTCTCCGGCGAGAACGTCAACAAGGCCGTGGCCGGTTTCGAGGCTATGAACGATCTTCCCGTCGACGGCAGGCTGGATGCGGAAGTCGTCTCCCGGCTGGAAGGCAATGCCCCCATCGTCGAGAGCTACGTCGTCTCGGCCGACGATGCCAAGGGTCTCGTTGACAAGATCCCCGAAGACTATGGCGAGAAGGCAAAGATGCAGAGCCTGGGATATACGAGCGTTGCCGAGAAGCTATCCGAGCGGTTTCACATGGGGATCGATCTGGTAAACGCGCTCAATCCCGCTTCGCAGTTTGCGCCCGGCGATACGGTGTGGGTCGTGACCCCCGGCCCGCCGAGGGAAGGAAAGGTCAAGAGGATCGAAGCCAACAAGAAAACGGGACAGGTGCTGGCCTTTGCCGGGGACGGATCACTGCTTGCCGTCTATCCCGCGACGATCGGAAGCGAAGACAATCCGGCGCCGTCGGGCAAGCATAAGGTCAAGGGCGTCGCCAGGATGCCGGTCTACCGATACGACCCGAAGCGCAACTTCAAGCAGGGCAAGAACGACAAGGTCCTGACGATCCCGAAAGGGCCGAACGGTCCGGTCGGCACGGTCTGGATCGACCTGACCGAGCCGACCTATGGAATACATGGGACGCCGGAGCCGAAGCTCATCGACAAGGTGGGATCGCACGGTTGCGTGCGGCTGACGAACTGGGACGCCGAAGAGCTAGCCGGCATGGTCAAGCCCGGTGTGCTGGTGGACTTCGTCAGTCGAAGTTCAGCCACGCCGAAGTGAGGGGGAATCCGTCGCGATCCCACTCTTCTCCGGCTTGTCGCTCGCGAGGTATTGCCTGCGGCGATTCACGAAGCTTTGGCTTCGAAAGCGGGGGCGAAATCACCCAGTGATTTTGCCTTCAGGATCGTGGCCTCGATATCCTGCTCCACGATCGCTTCAAGATCGGCGAAGCTGTCGATGACATAGTAGATCGGCTGGAGGATATCGATCCGGTAGGGCGTCCTCAGCACGCTGAGCAGATCGAACGGCCGGAACTCGCACGCCTTGCCTTCCATTGCCGCCTTCGCTTCGCTTGGCGATGAGACAATACCCGCGCCGAAGCAGCGGCGGCCTTGCGGCGTATTGATCAGGCCGAATTCGACGGTGAACCAGAAGATGCGGAACAGATGCCATGAATAGCCCTTGCCGAGGCGGACGGCCGTCTCGCCGAAATGCCGGACGAAATTGGCATAGCTCTGGTTGGTGAGCATGGGGCAGTGGCCGAAAACCTCGTGGAACAGGTCCGGTTCCTCGATATAGTCGATATGCTCGCGACGGCGCAGGAAGGTTGCGAGCGGGAATTTGCCTTGCGACAGAAGCTCATAAAAGCGCGACGGCGGAATGAGCGCCGGCACGCCTTCCACGCCGAAGCCGGTGGTCTCGTTCAGGCGTCTGTTGACGTCGAGAAGCTGAGGCACCTTGTCTGGCTTCAGCCCCAGCATTTTGACGCCGTCCAGATATTCGCGGCAGGCCGTATCGGCCAGCAACTTCATCTGACGCCGGTAGAGTTCGCCCCAGATCGCATCTTCGTCAGGGGTGTAGTCATACAAACCGTCCGGGCCGGGCAGTTTGGCGGTGTAGCTGCTTTCCTTGGTCATAGGCTGATCCTCCCAGGCACGGCTCTATTCCTGCCATTATGATCCGGGTTTGGAGGATTTTCTTTTCTTTCATCCTGGCTATTGCCATAGTGATGGCAAATCTTCCCGAAAGTGACGCATAAAATGAAAGAACCTGGGAATTTCCGCCGCAAGCTTCTGCAACTCGTCCAGGCCGACGGCAGCCTTTCGCTGGCAGACCTGGCGGAAAAGGCCGGCATGTCGCAGAGCTCTGCCTGGCGGAAGATCCAGGAGCTGGAAGCCGACGGCGTCATCCGCAAGCGGGTGACCCTGCTCGATCCGGGCAAACTCGATCTCAAGCTCTGCGTCATCGCGCATGTGACGCTGGAGGATCACCACGAAGAGGCGGTTGCGTCTTTCGCTTCGGTAGTGCTGGAGCGGCCGGAAATCATGGAGTGCTATGCCCTATCAGGCGCCTTCGACTACATGCTGAAGATAAGGGCAAGCGACGTGGAAAGCTACGAAGCCTTCATGACCCGCTATCTCATGCGCAACCCGCATGTGCGCACAGTGGTCTCGAGCTTTGTGCTGCGCGAGCTGAAATTCTCGACCGAACTGCCGCTCTGATTTAGATATCTGCGCAGGGCGATACCGTCACATCACCGCGTGCTGTCGCCATGCCAGTGTCCCGGCATGAGCACCGGAAAGCCTTCGAATGTTTTCAACGTCTCGAGCACGATCGACGTCTTCACGTGCTGTACGGACTCATGGGGCAACAGAACGTCGTTGACGAATTTGGAAAGGTCGGCGAGCCCGCGGGTCGCGACCGTCAGGTGATAATCCATTTCACCGGTCAGCGCATAGGCTTCGAGAACTTCAGGCAACCCGTTGATCAATTGCGAAAACCGGCGGGCATTGTCTCTGTTGTGGGTGGCAAGCGTCACGGAAATAACCACCAGCATATCCAGACCCAGCTTCTGCCGATCGAGGTAGGCGCGGTAGCTGCGGATATATCCCTCAGCCTCGAGTCTCGTTCGCCGGCGAGAGCATTGGGACGGTGAAAGCGCGATCCGCTCCCCCAGCTCGTTGTTCGTCAGCCTGCCGTCCTTTTGAAGTTCCTGGAGCAGGCGCAAATCCAATTTGTCGAGCGGTTCATCCATTGCATGAAATCTCCAAAATACTCACGGATCGTGCATAATCTCTTCCTGGAGCATAAAGAATGCAAGAACTTTGCACGCGTTTTGGGTCACACTTTGCATAGAAATTCAATCTCCTCTGGAGGAAAGAAAATGGGTCCTTTCCCACATGATGCACCGCCCTCGGAAATCACCGCCGACAATCCGGCCGGCACCGACGGCTTCGAATTCGTCGAATTCGCCCATCCCGAGCCTGAGAAACTGCGCGAGCTTTTCACACGCATGGGCTACGTCGTGGTCGCCAGGCACAAGACGAAAGACATCACCGTTTGGCGCCAGGGTGACATCAACTATCTGCTAAACGCCGAACCCGGCAGTCATGCCGCCCGTTTCGTCGCAAACCATGGCCCCTGCGCCCCATCGATGGCATGGCGCGTCGTCGACGCCAAGCACACCTTCGACCACGCGGTATCAAAAGGTGCGGTTCCCTATGAGGGGGACGACAAGGCGCTCGACGTCCCGACGATTGTCGGCATTGGCGGCTCGCTGCTCTATTTCGTCGAGACCTATGGGGAAAAGGGATCGGCTTACGAAGCCGAGTTCGATTGGCTTGGCGAGCGCGACCCGCATCCGCAGGGGATCGGCTTCTATTATCTCGACCATCTGACGCACAACGTCTTCCGCGGCAACATGGACAAGTGGTGGGATTTTTACCGCAACCTGTTCAACTTCAAGCAGATCCACTTCTTCGACATCGACGGCCGCATCACCGGTCTGGTGAGCCGCGCCATCACCTCGCCCTGCGGCAAAATCCGCATTCCGCTGAATGAATCGAAGGACGACACCAGCCAGATCGAGGAATATCTGAAGAAGTACCGGGGCGAGGGCATCCAGCACATCGCCGTTGGAACAGAGGACATTTACGACGCCACCGACAGGCTTGCCGACAACGGCCTGCGCTTCATGCCGGGTCCGCCGGAGACCTATTACGACATGTCCTATGAACGCGTGAACGGCCATAGCGAACCGATCGAGCGCATGAAGAAACACGGCATCCTCATCGACGGCGAAGGTGTGGTGAATGGCGGCATGACGAAAATCCTGCTGCAGATCTTCTCCAAGACCGTCATCGGCCCGATCTTCTTCGAATTCATCCAGCGCAAGGGTGATGAGGGCTTCGGCGAAGGCAATTTCCGGGCTCTCTTCGAGTCGATCGAGGCCGATCAGATCAAGCGTGGTGTCATCGGTACTGCAGCGGAGTAAACTCTGCAGCGCCGCGCGTCTGGAAAGGTGCGCGGCGCAGGAGGGTTACGGGAGGAGTGAGCAATGGACCAGACATCGATCCAGACGTCCGACGGTGAAGCCGCGACGGCAAACAGGCTGAAATATATGCCGGGCTTTGGCAATGACTTCGAAACCGAGTCGCTTCCCGGTGCCTTGCCGCAAGGCCAGAACAGCCCGCAGAAATGCAATTACGGTCTTTATGCGGAGCAGCTTTCCGGCTCGCCGTTCACCGCGCCGCGCGGGACGAACGAAAGGTCCTGGCTTTATCGCATTCGCCCGAGCGTGCGTCACACCCGCCGCTTCTCCAACGCATCCTATCCGCTCTGGAAAACGGCGCCTTGCCTCGACGAGCACTCGCTTCCTCTGGGCCAGCTTCGCTGGGATCCCATCCCCGTGCCCGCGGAGAGACTGACCTTTCTCGAAGGGGTGCGGACAGTCACGACGGCAGGCGATGCCACCACCCAGGTGGGCATGTCAGCCCATGCCTACGTCTTCAATGAGGACATGGTCGACGATTACTTCTTCAACGCCGACGGTGAACTGCTGATCGTGCCGCAGCTCGGCGCCATCAGAGTGTTCACCGAAATGGGCATCATGGATGTCGAGCCCCTGGAAATATGCCTCATCCCGCGTGGCATGATGTTCAAGGTTCTCAAGGGTGGCGAGCAGACGGTCTGGCGGGGATATATATGCGAGAACTACGGCGCGAAATTCACGCTGCCGGACCGCGGACCGATCGGCGCCAACTGCCTGGCAAACCCGCGCGACTTCAAGACACCCGTTGCCGCTTTCGAGGATAAGGAAACGCCTTGCCGCGTGCATGTGAAGTGGTGCGGAAAATTCTATGTCACCGACATCGGCCACTCGCCCCTCGATGTGGTCGCCTGGCACGGCAATTACGCGCCTTACAAATACGACTTGCGGACATTTTCTCCGGTCGGCGCCATCAGCTTCGACCATCCCGATCCGTCGATCTTTTCGGTACTGACCGCGCCCACCGAAGATGCCGGCACGGCAAATGTCGATTTCGTGATTTTTCCGCCGCGCTGGCTGGTCGCCGAACACACCTTCCGTCCGCCTTGGTACCACCGCAACATCATGAGCGAGTTCATGGGCCTGATCCACGGCCAATATGACGCCAAGGAGGAGGGCTTCGTGCCGGGCGGTATGAGCCTGCACAACATGATGCTTCCCCATGGGCCGGACGCGCTCGCCTTCGAAAAGGCATCCAACACCGAACTCAAGCCCGTGAAGCTTGATCACACCATGGCCTTCATGTTCGAGACCAGATACCCGCAGCAACTGACCAAATACGCAGCCGAACTGGAAACGCTGCAGGAAAATTACCTCGAATGTTGGGACGGCCTGGAACGCAAATTCGACGGAACCCCCGGTCTCAAGTGATGCATCAAGCAAAGACACCCTCCGGCACTGGAATTAAGATATGAAGCTTGCGACCTTGAAGGACTCCACGAGGGACGGCCGGCTCGTCGTCGTTTCCCGCGACCTGACCCGCTGTTCGGAGGTCGGTCACATTGCCCGGACCCTGCAGGCGGCGCTCGACGACTGGGAGCATGTGGCTCCGAGGCTTCAGCTGATTGCCGAAGGCGTCGAGACCGGAGCCCAGCCGACGATCCGGTTTCACGAACATGACGCTACGTCACCTTTGCCGCGGGCCTATCAATGGGCCGATGGTTCCGCTTACGTCAACCATGTCGAACTGGTGCGCAAGGCGCGCGGCGCCGAGATGCCTGCAAGCTTCTGGACCGATCCGCTGATCTATCAAGGCGGGTCGGACGCTTTCCTCGCGCCGCGCGATCCGATCGTGGCGGTTGACGAGGCTTACGGGATCGACATGGAAGGCGAGGTCGCGGTCATTACCGGCGACGTCGCCATGGGTTCCAGCCCGGAAGCCGCACGCGGCGCCATCCGCCTGCTGATGCTCGTCAACGACGTGTCGCTGCGCGGTCTGATCCCGGGCGAACTGGCAAAGGGATTTGGTTTCTTTCAGTCGAAGCCGGCATCGGCATTTTCTCCGGTCGCGGTGACGCCGGACGAGCTCGGAGAGGCCTGGGACGGCGGCAAGCTACATCTTCCGCTGCTGGTGAGCTTGAACGGCAAGCCATTCGGCAAAGCCAACGCCGGTATCGACATGACCTTCGATTTTGGCCAACTGATCGCCCATGCCGCCAAAACCCGTAACCTCCTGGCCGGAACGATTATCGGCTCGGGAACAGTGTCCAACAAGCTCGACGGCGGCCCCGGCAAGCCGGTGGAAGAGGGAGGAGACGGCTACTCCTGCATCGCCGAACTCAGGATGATCGAGGCCATCGACGCCGGATCCCCGAGGACTCCCTTCATGAAGTTCGGGGATCAGGCCCGCATAGAGATGAAGGATAAGGCCGGTCATTCGATCTTCGGGGCGATCGAGCAGACTGTCGAAAAATACCAACGGGCCGACCCGCGATGAACGAGGTCGTTCTTTACGACTACTGGCGATCATCGGCGAGCTATCGCGTCCGCATCGCGCTCAATCTCTTGGGCATCGATTATAAGACCGTGCCCATCAACCTGCTGGAGGGCGCGCACAGGACGCCGGACTATCTCACGCTCAACCCGCAGGGCTTCGTGCCGACATTGGTGATCGACGGGAAAACACTGACCCAGTCGCTGGCAATCATCGAATATCTGGCCGAGCTTCGGCCGGAATGCGGATTGTTGCCACCTGACATTGCCGATCGCCAGAAAGTCCGCGCCCTTGCCTATGCGGTCGCCATGGACATCCATCCGATCTGCAACTTGCATGTCGTGTCGCATCTGATGACCATGACGGATAAGGCCGATGCCCGCGAGGAATGGATGAAGCATTTCATTGCCGACGGACTGCGCAAACTGGAAGCCATGATCGGCGAATTTGATGGAGCATTCAGCTTTGGCGACAGGCCGACGATGGCGGATCTCTGTCTGGTTCCACAGGTCTACAACGCCCGCCGCTGGGGAGTAGATATGACCGCTTTCAAAGGCATCGTCGATATCGACGCCAAATGCGCCAAACTGCCGGCATTTCAGGCGGCGCATCCTGACCGCGTGAAACCGTAGCTTCATTGCGATAAAACTCGGATCAAGTCCGAGGACAGGAATGAGGGAGCAGAGAGCGTATAGCAAGAACCGCTAAGCTACGTTTGCCGCTCCCCCCGGGACGGCGACATTACGCGTCCCGCCATGAAGGGAATATCGCAGCCTGGCCCAACCGCTTGCCGGTTTCATCGATGAGCTGCCAGACGGTCACATCCTCGATCCAGAAACGGCGCCCCGATTTCGCGATCCTGAGACCGCGCGCATTGTCGACAAAACCATCGTGCGTGACGGCGTCCAGCAGCCGCTGGCGCTCGGCGCGATCAGGCTGCTCGGCCGAAAGCCGCGACGGCAGCGCAGTAAATTCATCCCAGCTATATTCGAAGCAGTTCTGCGCGGTGCGGTTGGCGTAGATGAAGCGCGGGTCGGGCGCGGTGTTGTGAGCGAGGACCACGAAAGGTGCATCATTGTAGAGCCAGTCCGGCCCTTGCCCGTCCTGGACAAGACGACGGCCGGTGATGCGCAGATAGCTTCCGGTGAGGAGCGAGAAGAAATCGGCATCGCTCCTCAGATCGAGGGCGTGATTGTCATAGGCAAAAGTCACGAAGTGCCTCGTTGGTCGAATGCTTGGATGCAGGTGACATAGTCGATATTCATTGCATCGGTCTACAACGCCCGCCGCTCGGGAAGTAATATGGTCGATTTCAAGCGCGGCGGATATCGATGGCATGGCGTCGAACTGCTGGCGTTCAGCCGGCGCGTCCCGACGAATGCGGACAGGGATCTCGCGATTGTGCGAGGAACCGGCGTTTACCTTGTCTCATCACTTCTGATTGTGCCGCTTGCCAGAAGATCGCCCCTTGTGCATTGATCGGTATCAACATTCTCTGCGAAGCTATTGTTCTTCTGACCGTAATCGGCGTCGGCGGTCGCCGATGAGGTCGGGCCTCACGGGCAGGTGATTTCATCATCCGGCTATACAGAGCTGCCAAGCTATGCTGCGAATGACGACAGGAGATATACAGGTGCTCGAGGGCTGGGTAAGAATGCGCAAATCCGTCTCGTTGATATCGCTGCTGCTGGCGTTCGTCGCCATGGCCGGAGAGGGGCATGCAGCAATTTCCTACCAACGTGTGGACGGCGCCCCGGGACGTGGTCTGGTGATAAAGGGCGTGTTTGAATTCTCCGACGATCCGACGCAGCTTGTCGACGAATACACGCAGTACCAAGCTGACTATATCAGCTTTGACTCGCCCGGCGGAAACGTGGTCACCGCGATCAGGTTCGGCCGCGCCATCCGCGCACTGAATGCGAGAACGCTCCAGATCAGAGCCTTGGAATGTGCATCGGCTTGCGCCTTCGCCTTCGTCGGTGGCGTCGAAAGGTTCGCCGAGCCGGGCTCGATCGGCGTGCATCGGATTTCCCTATCCGACGATGTCCCCATGGACAACAAATTGGCAGTCTCGACCGTTCAATTGATGACCGGCGAGATCATCGGCTATCTCACCGACATGGGAGTAAGCCCCAATCTGCTGCAGCTCAGCCTGTCGATCGACAGCACCGATATACGGTATCTCACCGCTGCGGAAATGCGAGACTGGAACATCAACACGCCCGAGGATATGCCCTCGGCGCAGGAAAGCGCGCCGCCCCGGCCAGGCGCCGCACCGCAGGAGAGCGCAACACCCGCCGACATGCCGTCAGACCCCAGCGCTTCCGAGGAGGTGGCCGCCTCCGAACCCGGCGACCTGACCACGGAGGCGGTTGATTTCGTCAACCGATACAATGACGAATGGTCGCAAGACAGTGCCTCGGCGTTGGCCTTTATGAAGGGCGTCTATGCCGACGAGGTCTCCTTCTTCGGAAACTCGGTCGACAAAGACGCCGTCCTGAAGGAAAAGGCAGCCTTCGCCCAACGCTGGCCGGAGCGCATCTACAGCGTCAAGCCGGGCTCCGTAACTGCCAGCTGTGCCGGAAAATGCGAAATGTCGGGAATTGTCGAGTGGTTTGCCGGAAACAGGGACACGGGTAAGACGTCCGCCGGGATGGCGGAATTCTCTTTCGTGTGGAACACGGCCTCTCTACAGATCGAGTCCGAGACCGGAAAGGTGCTCGCCACGGACAAGGGGGCCAAGGCACCGGATCGGTTGATCCATCAGTGGACAGGACTGGACGATATCTGCCGCACGAGTGTCGATCGCGACGGGCCTGAGACGCTACGGGCATGCAAACGGCGCGACGAACTCGGTCCGCTGCTCGATCGCGCGGGCTGGTGTTACGGCCATAAGGACGAGGCCGGAATAAATTGGGATTGGCACAAATGCGATGCCAACTCCCGCCGATATACGAGTCAGTAGAGCGCAGGCCCAAAGACGAGCGACCGTTGGTTTGCCCGGAGGAAGAAATGTTGGGAAACTCAGATTCCTGAGTGAGGCCGAGCATGTCGGAAAACGAACATTCCCGATCGAACACCGTCCTGCCGGGTTCTGACGAACCCGACAAGCCGGCCGAGCGCTACCAACTCGGCCTCTGCCTTTCGGGGGGCGGCTATCGGGCCATGCTTTTCCATGCGGGATCGCTTGCGAGACTCAACGAGGCCGGTCTTCTGGCGAAACTCGATATGATCTCGTCGGTCTCGGGCGGATCTATCGCATCCGGCCTGCTGGCCTATATGTGGCCACGGCTGATCTTCGAGAACCAGGTCGCCGTCAACTTCAAGACTGAATACCTCAATCGCATTCTGGCCTTCAGTCAGGTGTTCGCGGATGGGCCGTGCTTCCTGAAGGGCGTGTTCAACCCCTTCTCGAGCGCGGCGGAGGAAGCCGCTAAACTCTACGAGCGGCATCTCTTCGACGGAAAATCACCAAGCCTGAGCGATCTTCCGAGATCGCCCTGGTTCGTATTTTGCTCCAGCAATCTCAGCACCGGTTCACTCTTCCGGATGTCCAACCGCTATCTCGCGGATTACAGGATCGGGGTGTCGTTTCATCCGACACTTTCGCTCGCGACCGCGGTTGCCGCTTCGGCGGCATTCCCGCCCGTGCTGTCACCGCTGCGACTGGACCTGTCGCAGTTTTCCTGGAAAAGGGAAAAACTCGATGACACCGTTGGCGAACCGGCTGCTCCGGGCAGGGCAATATTGAGCGACGGTGGCATCTATGACAATCACGGCATCGAGCCGGTGCTGAAACGCTGCGATTGCTTGTTTGTCAGCGATGCCGGAGCGCCTTGGCGATCCTCGACCCACGGATACTGGAACTATCTCTCCCAGCTCAAGCGCGTTCTCGATACGACCGACAATCAGGTGCGGTCGTTGAGGCGCCGAGACCTGATCGGCGGCTTCAAGGCTGCAAAACAGGCTGATAGGCTTGGCCTCGACGATCTCGCGAAATCGGCTCTGCGCGCAAGAACCCGCGGCGTCTATTGGTCGATCGACAGCAAGAACGCCGAACTCAAGCCCTACGCGTCCTACACGCTGCAGCCGTCCTCGGTCGTCCCCTCGGAGGTCGGCACCTATCTCCATTTCCTCGGCGCGAAAGAGACGGAGCATCTGACGAACTGGGGGCACTATGTCTGCGACGCGATGCTCAACCGGTTCTATCAATCGCCCTTGGCTCCATCGTCCGGCCCGCCATTGGTTGCCGGAACCGTGAAGCCGGCTTGGGCGGCGAGGGCCAGCAAGCGCCTGTTCGACTTTCTTCCCTTTTGAACGCAAGTAGGAGGTGCCGGTTAAAGCGGGGCCAGCGGGATCCGGCGAGATTGCCCAGCAGTCGAAAATCCTACATTAAGCCAGAGGAAGAACGAACGTATTGACCGGTACGATGATCGGTTGTTTCTGGCTCCCTTCGGCCGCGAGGCTGAAGGGGGCCCAAAGTTCCAACTTCAATATTGTTTATGAAAGTATGAGAGGCCCGGTTGCCCGGACCTCCCACGATATTTTTAGAACCGAAGAGTAGGAAGAGCCTACTCAGCTGCACCCGCTCGTCGCACCACAAGTGTCGCACTTCTCGCAGGTGCCATTCCGCACCATCGTAAAATTCTGGCACTCCGAGCACATGTTGCCGGTATAGCCCTGCATGATCGAGCGCTGGCGGCGCTCGGCTTCCCGCTTCTTGGCTTCGGATTTCGCCGTTGCCGCGTCGGCCGCCGCCTTGTCGGAGAAGAGGGCTGTCGCGTCGCTGGTGATTTCCTCGGTCACCTCTTCGGCGATCTCTTCCGCCAACTCCTTGGCGCGCTCCTCGTAGTCGCGCTTGAAAGCAACGATTTCGGAGGTGGAGACGGCAATCGTCGTCTCCAGCTTGCGGGCCGCGCTGCCTGCAAAGGCAGTCACGGTGCCGGTGGAGGCGGCGCGGGCAGGGGCTGATGTGGCAGCACCCTTGGGTTCGCCTGCCTGGCGTTCGCCGCCGGTGCCGGACACCAGTGTCGGCTTGTAGCCGCGGGTCCAGCCGGTGGAGAGCAGGTTGGTTTTGCCTTCCTGGATGCCCTTGCCGAGTGCCGTGTTCGAGAAGTCAGACGTATCGACATGGGCCAGGTCGTGGCGGCCGAGATAGGAAACGGCAAGCTCGCGGAAGACATAGTCGAGGATCGACGTGGCGTTCTTGATCGCGTCATTGCCGATGACCATACCGGCCGGCTCGAACTTGGTGAAGGTGAAGGCCTCGACATATTCCTCGAGCGGCACGCCATATTGCAGGCCAAGCGAGATGGCGATGGCGAAATTGTTCATCATCGCACGGAAGGCAGCGCCTTCCTTGTGCATGTCGATGAAGATCTCGCCGATACGGCCGTCGCCGAATTCGCCAGTGCGGAGATAGACCTTATGTCCGCCGACGGCGGCCTTCTGGGTATAGCCCTGGCGGCGGTTCGGCAGCTTCTCACGTTCGCGGGAAACACGCTCGACCACCCGCTCGATGATCTTCTCGGTAACAGTGACGGCCTGGGCGGCGAGGGGTGCCTGCAGCAGTTCTTCCAGCGCATCCTCGTCGTCCTCGTCTTCGATCAACGAGGCATTGAGCGGCTGCGACAGCTTCGAGCCGTCGCGATAGAGCGCGTTGGCCTTGAGGCCAAGCTTCCAGGAGAGCATGTAGGCGTTCTTGCAATCCTCGACGGTCGCCTCGTTCGGCATGTTGATCGTCTTGGAAATCGCGCCCGAGATGAACGGCTGGGCAGCCGCCATCATGCGGATATGGCTTTCCACAGAGAGGTAGCGCTTGCCGATCTTGCCGCAGGGATTGGCGCAATCGAAGACCGGCAGGTGTTCCGCCTTCAGGAAAGGCGCGCCTTCCAGCGTCATCGCACCGCAAACGTGGATGTTGGCGGCTTCGATGTCCTTCTTCGAGAAGCCGATATGGTCGAGCAGGCTGAAGCTCATGTCGGCCAGCTGTTCGTCGGAAACCTTCAGCGTCTCCTTCAGGAAGTCGGCGCCCAGCGTCCACTGGTTGAAGACGAACTTGATGTCGAAGGCGCTCTTCAGCGCGGCGTTGACGGCTTCCACCTTCTCGTCGGTGAAGCCCTTGGTCTTCAGCGTCGATGGATTGACAGCCGGCGCCTGGTTCAGATTGCCATGGCCGACGGCATAGGCCTCGATCTCGGCGATCTGGCTTTCGGAATAGCCAAGCGTGCGCAGCGCGTCGGGCACGGCGCGGTTGATGATCTTGAAGTAGCCGCCACCGGCGAGCTTCTTGAACTTGACGAGGGCAAAGTCGGGCTCGATGCCGGTGGTATCGCAATCCATGACGAGACCGATCGTGCCTGTGGGCGCGATGACCGAGACCTGGGCATTGCGGTAGCCATGCTGTTCACCGAGCTCGAGCGCTTTGTCCCAGGCCGACTTGGCGTGGGCGACGAGATCCTGGTCCGGGTTTTCCGAATGGATCAGCGCGACCGGGTTGATCGACAGGGCCTCATAGCCGGAGGTTTCGCCATGAGCGGCGCGGCGATGGTTGCGAATGACCCTGAGCATGCTCTCGCGGTTCGGCGCGAAGTTCGGGAACGGGCCGAGTTCGGCAGCCATTTCGGCCGAGGTCGCATAGCAGACACCGGTCATGATCGCGGTCAGCGAGCCTGCAATGGCGCGGGCCTCAGTGGAGTCATAGGGAATGCCCGACGACATCAGCAGGCCGCCGATATTGGCGTAGCCAAGGCCGAGCGTGCGGTATTCGTAAGAGAGTTCGGCAATGCGCTTCGACGGGAACTGCGCCATCATCACCGAGACTTCGAGCACGACGGTCCACAGGCGAACAGCATGTTCGTAGTCAGCGATGTTGATGCGCTTGGTGGCCTTGTCCTTGAACTGCAGCAGGTTCAGCGAGGCAAGGTTGCAGGCCGTGTCGTCGAGGAACATGTATTCCGAGCACGGGTTCGAGCCGCGGATCGGGCCGCCGGCCGGCGAAGTGTGCCAGTCGTTCATCGTCGTGTTGAAGTGGATGCCCGGATCGGCCGAAGCCCAGGCAGCGTAGGAAATCGTTTCCCAGAGATCGCGGGCCTTGAGCGTCTTCATCACGCGGCCGTCCTTGCGGGCGGTCAGGTTCCATTCGCCATCATTCTCGACGGCGCGCAGGAAGTCGTCCTTGATCGAGACGGAGTTGTTGGAGTTCTGGCCGGATACCGTGAGGTAGGCTTCCGAGTCCCAATCCGTGTCGTAGGTCTTGAATTGGAGATCCTTGTAGCCCTGACGGGCGAACTGGATGACGCGCTGGACGTAGTTCTCAGGAACCTGGTCTTTCTTGGCGGCGCGGATTTCGCGCTTCAGGGCAGGGTTCTTGTTGGGATCGTAGCAATCGCGGTTGTCACCGCCTTCGCAGTTGAAGCAGGCCTTCATGATCGCCTTCAGATGCTTGGCGACGACCTTCGAGCCGGTCACGAGAGCCGCGACCTTCTGCTCTTCCTTGACCTTCCAGTTGATGTATTCCTCGATATCGGGATGGTCGATATCGACGACCACCATCTTGGCGGCGCGGCGCGTCGTGCCGCCCGATTTGATGGCGCCGGCGGCACGGTCGCCAATCTTCAGGAAGCTCATCAGGCCGGAAGAGCGGCCGCCGCCGGAAAGCTTTTCGCCTTCGCCGCGCAGCATCGAGAAGTTGGAACCGGTACCAGAGCCGTATTTGAAGAGGCGCGCCTCACGCACCCAGAGGTCCATGATGCCGCCTTCGTTGACGAGGTCGTCCTCGACAGACTGGATGAAGCAGGCATGCGGCTGCGGGTGTTCGTAGGCCGACTTGGACTTGGTCAGCTTGCCGGTGAAGGGGTCGACGTAGAAATGGCCCTGGCCGGGACCATCGATGCCGTAGGCCCAATGCAGGCCGGTGTTGAACCACTGCGGCGAGTTCGGGGCGACGCGCTGGGTGGCGAGCATGTAGGCAAGCTCGTCCTTGAAGGCCGAGGCATCTTCCTCGGAGGAGAAATAGCCGCCCTTCCAGCCCCAATAGGTCCAGGTGCCGGCAAGACGGTCGAAGACCTGGCGCGCATCGATTTCGGAGCCGGTCTGCTCATCCTTAGACAGGGTCTTCAGCGCAGCATCGTCGGGAACGGAGCGCCACAGGAAGGAAGGAACATCATTTTCCTCGACCTTCTTCAGCCGGGTGGGAACGCCGGCCTTGCGAAAATACTTCTGCGCCAGAACGTCGGTCGCGACCTGGGAGAACTGCGCGGGAACGTCGATATTCTCGAGGCGGAACACGACCGAACCGTCAGGGTTCTTGATCTCGCTCGTCGCCTTGCGGAATTCGATATCCGCATAGGCGCCTTGGCCGGCCTTCGTGAAACGACGTTCGATGCGCATGGTCTTGACCTCGTGTTGGCGCCCGGTCCCCGCGACCTCGGCGCAAAATTCCTATCCGGCGGCACTTTGTCGTCGCGCAGCCAGTCTCGTTTCCGTATCGTGACAGGGGTGTCATCCGGAGATGATCTTCCTGTATCTTGTGGTGATGGTGGCTGCAAACACTAAATATAGTATTAACAGCTTATTATCGCCAGCCCCGATGTCACTTTTTTTGGAGGCTGAAAACCGCGCAAAAATCCTGTCAGGCCTGAACCGTTCCCGGTCCACCGCCCTGATTCTGCGTCCTAATTTTCAAAAGGGAACCGGGCTCGTTACCTCCGGTCCTGTCGCCGCCGCAACATCAGAAATAGTAAAGTTTGAAACAGCTGATTCCGTCAAGGGCTGGCTTTTAATTGATTGCTAACCACAACATGTTGTGGATGCGCCTGTGGAGATTGGGGAAAGCCGGGGAGCGCTGAAATTACAATGGCTTGCAGGTGTTGCCGGCTAAGGAAAAGGTCGGAACGGCAAAAAAGCGTCCTGCGGCAAATCTTGTGATGGCATTTCCGGCGCAAATGGGCATGGCGATTCGCACGGGTGCAAGTGCCTGTCAAAGCGCATCGATGGCGATGGTAACGATGGCGACGCCAATCGGCCTGTTCTCTTCGTCCATGACGACGAAACTCGCCTGCGTTTCGAGAATCTGGGTGGATTCGTTGCGTTCGGCCCGGTCGATGAAGATCTCCCGGGAGCTGTTGGCGAAGGTTCTGAGATATTTCTCCTCGTCGCCCTGCCAATAGTCGGCGGTGACGGTGCTCTGACCGACATTCAGCCCATGCGAGTCGGTGACGAAAAATTCGAGGATCGCCCCTTGTGAGGTGTCCTGCCTGGCTTTCAGGTAATGCGACACGGATTTGTCGAGCAGCAGCGTGACCATGTGCAGTTGGTGCTGATCGACCTCCGACCGGTAGGTCTCGTCGAGCACCCGCATATCCATTTCGCTGACATTGCCGAATTTCGCATTCTGTTCGGCAATGGCTTTCAGCACCAAGGGCGTTTCCACCATCGGCCGGACCTGCTTCTCGACGTAGTCGCGCACGAGGGGAATGTAGGCTGGCTCAGCGCGGACAGGCGCCAGCGGAAATAGAAAGGTCGCCAACCCGACGGTCACAACCGCCCCGATATGCCCCCACCGCGCCATCTTGCTTCCTTATATCGCATCGTTTGCTACACGCTTTAAGCGCAATTTGACGCGATTCGCAGCTGCCGAGTTTATGCGAATAAGATAAAATAGATGTGCAGATCCCGATAGCGGATTCAGAAAACCTCGCCGACAAAATCTGGAACAATTTCAAGTGGTAAATGCGAAGGATGCGCGTTGAGATCGGTGGCGATCAGCGCGCGCCCTTGGCGATCGGCTCCTGATAGGTGAAGCCCATGTCCCAAGGGAAGTAAATCCAGGTATCCTGGCTCACCTCGGTGATGAAGGTGTCGACGGTCGGCACGCCCTTCGGCTTGGCATAGACGCAGGCGAAATGTGCCTTCGGCAGCATCGTGCGCACCTGTGCGGCGGTCTTGCCGGTATCCGTCAGATCGTCGACGACGAGCACGCTTTCGCCGCCATTTTCCTGAAGTTCGGGCGCTATGCCCTTGAGCAGCACCATGTCCCCCTGGTTCACATAGTCATGATAGGACGCGACGCAGACGGTCTCGATCAGCCGGATGTTCAGTTCGCGCGAGATGATCGCTGCCGGAACGAGGCCGCCGCGGGTGATGCAGACGATCGCCTTGAACGTCTGATCAAGGCCGGCAAGCCGCCAGGCAAGCGCGCGCGCATCGCGGTGGAACTGATCCCAGGAAACGGGAAAGGCTTTATCGGGAAGGGACATCGGGCTGCTCCGCGGCATGAAAAAACGACACGCCGTTTGCCGGCGACCGGACGGGCTTGAAGCGGCGATTGGCAAAACGCAAATCGCGCAGCCGGAACTGCGCGAGATGGGGCCGAGGCTCGAAGCTGTCATCGGTCGCCGCAATTAGCGGGATTTGCCGGCAAAAGGCAAGAGCAGCCAATCAACGCGATAACAGGGTCAGTGCCGTCATCGATTGCAGCAGGGTCTTGGTCGTGCCGCCGAAGATCATCTGCCAGAGCCAGGAATGCGTATAAGCGCCCATGACGAGAAGATCGATGCTGCTGTCCGATAGCCTGTTTTCGATGACGTGGGACGCACTTTTGTCCACACTTTGCGCCGTCGAAAGCGTCGTCTTCACGCCATGACGCGCAAGCGTCGCGGCGATGTCGGCGCCTGCTGTCAGCGGCGATTGCAGCGCCGTGTCGGCCGGATCGACCGAAAAGATCTCCACCTCGTCGGCGGCTTTGAGGATCGGCAGCGCGTCGAAGGTCGCGCGCGCCGCCTCCTTCGAGCCGTTCCAGGCGATCAGCACGCGCTTGATCGGCTTCGGCTGGCGGATGATATAGGGGATCATCAGCACCGGCCGGCCGCTTTCGAAGAGGAAGCTGTCGACGTCGACGTAGCTGTCGGAAGGTCTGGCCGGGTCGGCCTGTGAGGCGATCAAGAGGTCGGCGCTGCGCGCACTTTCGATCAGCGGTGCGGAGCCGTATCCGGTTGATGTGGCAAAGCTGCGCCACTCGGAGGAGGCGCCTGATGCCTCCGCTATCGCCCTGAAGATGCGCTCAACCGCAATCGTTTCGCTGTGCGCCATGTCCTGCAGCGCCTGCACGGCGACGGGATCGGGGATTTCCATCGGCGCCACCAGCGGCACGGCGGAGATGATTTCGGCATGCAGGCCGATCACGTGGGCGCCGCTTTCAGCGGCGAAGGCAAAGGCGAAATCGGCAACCGCAGCACTATTGTCTGATGTATCGAGAATGGCGAGAATGGTTTTGTAAGACATATCAATTCTCCTTGCGCTGAAATGGCTTGCGCGAGGAAAGGAATGCACCGGACCGTACTCCTGTTCCTTGATGGGGATCAAGGATGGCCCTGAGTTCCGGCGTTTCCCTCAAGCCTCGGCGGAATGGTTTTCGGCGATGTCCTTCCTGCGGCGGATGGCGTCGATCATCGCCTGCACTTCGGCGCCGGCCGCATCGATAACCGCCTGCGAGCGGCCGCGCACGACGATCTCGGTCGAGAATTTCTGGCCGACATAGCGCGGGTAGGAGCCGATACTGGTTTCCGGATGTGCTTTCTGAATCGCGGTCAAGGGCGTGCCGATCTCGCCTTCGCCGTAAGGGCAGGCGATGGCGAGCGAAAGCACCGGCGTGCCGGTTCGAAGCGTCGGCAGCACATTGTCGACCATCGCCTGGAAGACCTGCGGCACGCCGGCCATGACATGGACATTGCCGATGACGAAGCCTGGCGCGGTCGAGACCGGATTGGCGATATGCACGGCCCCGCGCGGCATGCGCGCCATGCGCTGGCGCGCTTCGGTGAATTCCATCTCGCGGCGCCGATACATCTCGGCAAGCAGTGTCATTGCCGCTTCGTCATATTCGCAAGGCACGCCGAAAGCCTTGGAGATGGCATCGGCGGTGATGTCGTCATGCGTCGGCCCGATACCGCCCGAGGTGAAGACGTAATCATATTTTCCGCGAAGGGCGTTCAGCGCCTCGACGATCGCCTCCTCGTCGTCGGCGACGATGCGCACCTCCTTGAGATCAATGCCGGAAAGCGTGAGCAGATCGGCGAGATGGCCGATATTTTTGTCCTTGGTGCGGCCGGAAAGAAGTTCGTCGCCGATGGCGAGCATGGCGGCGGTGACGACGATGTTTTGGCTCATGGGATGTTCCGTGATCTGAGGCTGGTGAATAGGTAGTGCCGTTCGGTCGCTTTGCAAACAGCCACGGCATGATGCCCAAAAGTGCAAGTGCTGTTCTGCGATACGTTCATTTTTGCTGAAATGAAAACGCAAGTGAATTTTCGTCTACGGATATTGAACACTGAGTTCTTCAAGGCATGGCTGTGTTCGGAAATACCCGCTGATAGAACTCCCTCGGTCACGAAATTCAACCAGTGCTCCAAGGGAGATTGAAGATGGCGAAGGTTCTCGTCCTTTATTATTCGGCTTACGGCCATATTGAAACCTTGGCCTATGCCGTTGCCGAAGGCGCGAAGTCGGCCGGTGCCGAGGTCACCGTCAAGCGCGTTCCGGAACTGGTTCCGGAAGATGTCGCCAAGGCTTCCTATTACAAGGTCGATCAAGCGGCTCCGATCGCCACCGTCGACGAACTGGCCGACTACGACGCGATCATCGTCGGTGCCGGCACCCGCTTCGGCACGGTCGCCTCGCAGATGCGCAATTTCTGGGATCAGACGGGCGGCCTCTGGTTCGCCGGCAAGCTCGTCGGCAAGCTCGGTTCGGTCTTCACCTCCTCGGCAACCCAGCACGGCGGCCAGGAATCGACCATCCTCGGCTTCCTCCCCACCTTCCTGCACCAGGGCATGGTCGTTGCCGGCCTGCCTTATGCCTTCCAGGGCCAGATGGGCACAGAGGAAGTCAAGGGTGGATCGCCCTACGGCGCTTCCACCATCACCAACGGCGACGGCTCGCGCCAGCCTTCCGAGATCGAGTTGGAAGGCGCCAAATACCAGGGCGCCCATGTCGCCAAGCTTGCCGCCAAGCTCGCTTGATCTTTGGCGCTGAAATGATGAAGGCGTGGCGGGCGTAAGGCTCGCCGCGCCTTTTCGTTTGCCGTTGACCGATTGCGGTTTTCGGAAGTGAAATGATTGGCCAATCAGTCGCCGGCGCTGCCGACAAATGAGCCATGATTTTTACGCCTTGCGGCTCTTCCCATCGCCCATGACGCAAGATATTGAAAATGCCGCAAGCGGGCGTGGCGAAACTGGTAGACGCAAGGGACTTAAAATCCCTCGGCCTTGGCTGTACGGGTTCGACCCCCGTCGCCCGCACCATTTTCATAATGCCGTTGGAATATGCCAGTATTGAATCTGCCTGCATATTGTGCACAAAAGCCAGTTGCCGCTTGACAATGGCATTTTCGATGCAAGTATTGCGCCGCGGCGGCTGAGTAAGTGTTGTCTTGTGGGAGTAAGACGATGGTTTACGATTGGAGTGGGGCGAAGGTTCGGCGCATCCGGATCTTCAAGACCAGTGTCGCACTTGTTCTGGGAACTGCGATGGCTGCGATACCACTGCTCTTCTGGGCAGTGCAGTTGCGCGGTTTCTAACCTGGGATAATCAGCGTTCTGCGAAGGGTAGAGCGTTTGGCGCTTTGGTCTCGCGCCATCTGTTGATCACCCATCCGGCTAGCAGCCCGAGGGCGGCGCCCATGGCCTTGATGCCTGCGTCATGGAGGCGCGGATGGCGGGTCGGCGAGAAGTATTGCAGATATTCGATGGCGAATGCGCCGACGATCAGCAGCATGGCGACCATCTTCCACTGTTTCGGATAGGCCAGCGCAAAGGCGAAGCCAAGGAGAAGATAGGCGACCGCGCGGTCGACATCGACCATCGTGACCGTATTCGGCCTCTCTCCGATCGGCGAAACGGTGACGAAGATGATGAAGGCCAGCAGCAGCCAGGCGAGCGGTCTTGCGAATTTGAATGTCATCATAGCTTCATATTAGTGGCCGTCCTTTTTATTGACAGTTAAAATCAGTTCATGTGCCGCCAATTTCGCTATTGGCTTAAGAAAGGCCTTCCCCGGGAGCAGAACCGGTCCCCAGCGCCGAACCCGGCCCCGCGGAGTGAAACCGATGCGGGAGCGAACTGGAGATGGCCCAAACGAGCTTCTTTTGCCGGCCGGCCTGTGCCATAGCGGCGGTGGCTAACGTGAGAATGGACCATACCCGTGACGAGACTTGATGTCGAAAGCGCCGAAGAGGCAATGCGCAGCCTGTTTCCGGCAACGCCGCTGCAGCTCAACGATCATTTATCGGCCCGCTACGGTGCCGATATCTGGCTGAAGCGCGAGGATCTGTCGCCGGTGCGCTCCTACAAGATCCGCGGCGCCTTCAATTTCTTCCGCAAGGCGATCGGGCAGGGTGCTGCCGGCAAGACCTTCGTCTGCGCCTCGGCCGGTAATCACGCCCAGGGCTTTGCCTTCGTCTGCCGCCATTTCGGTGTGCCGGGCGTCGTCTTCATGCCGGTGACGACACCGCAGCAGAAGATCGACAAGACCCGCATGTTCGGCGCTGAATTCATCACCATCCGGCTGTTCGGCGACTTCTTCGACCAGTGCTACCAGGCCGCCCGTGAACATGTGGAGGCGGTCGGCGGCGTTATGGTGCCGCCCTTCGATCATGCGGACATCATTGAGGGGCAGGCGACGGTCGCCGCCGAAATCATGCAGCAGCTGCCTGAGGGAACGGTGCCCGACATGGTCGTCCTGCCGGTTGGCGGCGGCGGACTTGCCGCCGGCATCACCGGCTATCTCGACGGCACCTTGCCGAAATCGGCTTTCGTCTTCACTGAGCCCGCCGGCGCGCCAAGCCTTAAGCGCAGTATCGAGGCGGGCAAGGTGACGACGCTGGCCAAGGTCGACAATTTCGTCGATGGCGCCGCCGTCGCCCGCATCGGCGACCTGAATTTCGCCGCTCTTCGCGATTTCCCGGCAAGCCAAGTGCAACTGATGCCGGAGAACGCCATCTGCGTCACCATTCAGGAGATGCTGAATGTCGAGGGCGTCGTGCTGGAGCCGGCCGGCGCCCTGTCACTGACGGCGATCGCCGCGATGGATCGCCAGGCGATCCGTGGCAAGACCATCGTCGCCGTCGTCTCCGGCGGCAATTTCGATTTCGAGCGCCTGCCTGACGTAAAGGAAAGAGCCATGCGTTACGCAGGGCTGAAGAAATACTTCATCCTGCGGCTCGCCCAACGCCCTGGCGCGCTGCGCGATTTCCTCAATCTGCTCGGCCCCGACGACGATATCGCCCGCTTCGAATATCTGAAGAAATCGGCACGCAACTTTGGCTCGATCCTGATCGGCATCGAAACCAAGGCGCCTGAGAATTTCGCCCGGCTGGTCGGAAATTTCGAAGCCGCCGGCATGGGTTACGAGGATATTACCGAAAACGAGATCCTCGCCAACCTGATCATTTGACTTGGCGATAGCGATGCCGTCGTGCTAAAGGCGGAGCATGGCTTCGTTCATTTCAAATCTCTTTTCGATGTTCTCCGGCGGCGGCAAACCGGCCACGGAAGCGGCAGGCCCTTCCGGCGAGCCGCAGCTCTACGGCGATTGCACGATCTATGCCGAACCGCGTAGGGAAGGCAGCCAGTATCGCCTGGCCGGGCGCATCGAAAAGAAGGTCGGCGACGAGGTGCTGGTGCGCAATTTCATCCGCGCCGATCTGTTTACCTCTTCCGACGATGCGATCGAATGCACGGTGCGCAAGGCGCAGCAGATTATCGATCAGCATGGTTCGTCGCTCTTTGGTGACGGCGAGAAGCTTCGTCAGGTCTGAAATCGGGATCCGGGCATAGGTCCTTGATACCGGCTGTAACTATTCCTGTGTGTGACCCCGGTGCCCTCCAGCGAGCGCGTTCTCACTCACGCAATCTTAAAGGATTGCAGTGAAAGGTATCGCCTGCAGGATTTGCAGGACACCCCCCGTGTTTGACTGTTTCGGACGATTGACCAAAGGATTCGCTGTCGCGATCGTCGCGCTGGCAGGAGGCCGAACGTCCGGCGCCAAGGTCTCATGATGGAGACACTCAACCTCCTTCTCTTCGTCGTCGAAGCCATCGCCTATTTCGTGCTGATGGTAACGCTTCTGCATTTCCGTCATCGGCTTGGTCTCGGGGTTTTCCTGACGGCGCTCGGCGTCATGCATTTCATGGAGACCTATCTGGCGGCGGTCTTCTATGTCTCGCTGCCGTTCGGGGATGTGTCGCCGGGTTCATCCGTCTTCTTCTCCGGCAAGCTGATGATGATCCTGATGCTTTACCTGCAGGAGGATGCCGCGACGGTGCGCCAGCCGATCTACGGCCTGTTCCTCGGCAACCTGCTCACCGTCGGTATTGCCTGGGTGCTGCAGATGCACCAGCCGCTGCAGATGTCGACCGGCCACACACCCGACGTCGATTTTCTCAAGGAGATGGGCTGGCTGATGGTCTGGGGCACGGCGCTGCTCTATGTCGATTCGCTCGGCATCATCCTGCTCTACGAAAAACTCGGCGATTTCTTTCGCCGCCGCGTCGTCCTGCGCTTCCTGATTTCGGGATTCGTGCTGCTGACCTTCGACCAGATCGGCTTCTTCGCCGCGCTGCATTACTTCCTGGATGTACCGATCGCCGCATTCTGGGGCGGATGGAAGGCGAAAATGCTTGCCGTCTGCCTCTACGCGGCGATGTTCGCATTCTATGAATATCGCATTCGCCGTATCGGCGCAGCCGGGTCCGCACGTTCGATCAGCGACGTGTTCGGCGACCTGACGTTCCGCGAGCGCTACAACGATCTTCTGGAGCGCACTGGCCGCGACATGCTCACTGGCGTCTATGATCGGACGCGCATGGAAATGGAAGCGCCGCTGATGCTGCTCGAGGCACTGAAGCAGGGGCTATTCGCCACCGTCCTCATTATCGACGCCGATCACTTCAAGGATGTCAATGACGGCTACGGCCATCTCCAGGGCGACGAGGTGCTGAAGGCGATCGCCGCCCGATTGGGCACGACGCTGCGCTCCAGCGACCGCGTCTTCCGCTTCGGCGGCGAGGAATTCGTTGCCGTCTGTCCAGGCACCGACCACGAAGAAGGGCTGCTGCTTGCCGAGCGCCTGCGTTGGACGATCGCGACCAGCGTCAAGACGCCGGATGACAGGCCGGTCACGGTCAGTATCGGGGTTGCGACCGCCGATGAGGACGGCGTCGATTTCACCGCCGTGCTGACGGCGGCCGACGGCAGGCTCTACGCGGCAAAGAAGAGCGGCCGCAATTGCGTCGTCGGCCGCTCCGGTGTGGTGAAACTCAGTTAGCTCAGCCAGACCCAGTTAGCCCGAGCAACCCAGTTGGCTCGGCTGGCCCCGATTGAGGCTCTTCTCCATTTGGCTGAACGTGGTCAACCCAATAGGTATTCCTGAGAATTCGCATCGCTGATGGCGCGCGAGGTCGCGGACGTCGGGAGGCGGCTTCCTAATCATCGATCGATGCAGTGCGTCGACCGGGGATATTGAGGATGTTGCTTAAACCGAAACATTTGCCCGTCTGTCTATGTCTTTTCAATAGGTTATGAGCAATATAAAAACGGCTTGTTCGTGAAATGCAAACGTGATCTCCGTTGCGGAAATATCCCAGATCAGTTTTCCTGCGAGGGGCGTGGAGACATGAGTGATTCAATTGCACGGAAGAAAGTCGATGGCGGCGAGTTTACCGCTTTGTGTATTGGAGGGTTTCTTCTTTCGATCGCCTACGGCGTGACCTTTCTGGTTCCGGTGCTGGTTGGCCAGCGTGGCGGCGACGAGGCGCTGGCCGGCCTGATCATTTCGGCCGCGACTGTCAGCACCGTCATTCTCGTGATCCTGTCCGGGCACATCGCGGATGCCATCGGCTCGGCGCGGGCGGTGGCTGTTTCGGGACTGTTTCTTGCCGCGTCAGCGCTGGGATTCGCCATGGTTCCCTCAGCTGGGCTGAGTCTGATGACGGTCGGCTTCATCCTCGGCATAGGCTGGGGCACCTTCTATGCGCTTGGACCCATTCTGGTCGCCGCTATCGTCGAACCCGAGCACCGCATCAGGTTTTTTGCTCTACTTTCCGGATCGATGATGTCGGGCATCGGCGCCGGACCGATCATTGGCCGCATTGCCACAGGCTGGTCGATGCCGATCGAGGCGGCCTTCGCATTTGCATTCCTTGCCAGCCTCGCCGGCGGTGCGCTTTACTTTTTGCTCCATATCCGGCTGACCAATGCCGGCAAGATTTTGCCTCATGTCAACAAGATCTCATTTGCCTCAGCGCGTGAGGTGATCGGTTCGCGGGCCGTCTATTCCATCATTATGGTCGGCATCGGCGGCGCGATTTTCGGCGGGTTGTCCAGCTTTCAGACCAGCTACGCCAATGCGCATGGGTTCGACTACTCCCTGTTCTTCATCGGCTTCATGTCCGCCGCGATTCTGAGCCGGCTGTTCGTGGCGGGATATGTGGTCAAGAAAGACCCACTCTATTCGCTTTTGGTCCTGACAAGTCTGACGCTGGCATCGATCGTGCTGTTCCTGATGCTGACATCAAATCAGCTTGCCTATCTGGGAGGCGCAGCGATGCTGGGGGTGGGCTATGGGTTGACCTATTCCGTCATCAACGGCCTGGCTGCAAATGAGGCTCCAGCTGGCCTTATGCCGCAGTCGCTTTTGTTATTCTCGCTGGCCTATATGATCGGCGTCTTCGGCTTTCCGTTGGTGGCCGGCAACCTGATCGTTTCCTCCGGCATCCAGACCATGCTCTATGTATTGCTTCTGCTTGCCGTCCTGAATTTGGCAATCGTCCTGTTTCGTCTTGCCCACCGCGCGACGCGTCAGAGCTAAGCAGAACGTCCCAGGAGAGAATAGAAACGAAATTGGCGCGGGGCCGGGCAAGTTTGAGTTGCTGGGCCCGGCTCGCTCAGGCGGCGCGGAAGATCTTGGCGCCGGAGGGCGCGCTCGTCATGCCGCCGTTGACGGTGATCTCGATGCCGGTGACATTGGTCGCATCATCCGATGCCAGATAGAGCGCCGCCTTTTGGCGATTTCGTCGGCTTCGCTCATGCGGCCGAGCGGGCTCATGCCGCCGTCGGCCTTGCCAGGATTTCGTCCGATGAGGAACTCTCCGCCGAAATCCTGGTGACGGTCCGGGATTTTGTCGCCGGTATCGACAAATGAAAAACGGCCGGCAAAAGCCGGCCGTTCCATGGAGCGTTGAAAAGCCGATCAGGCGGCCAGTGCGATTTCCTGGACGCGCGACTTGGCGGCGTCGATGGCCTTCTCGGCAGCTTCCGGACCGAAGGCCAGGCCTTCGACATAGATGGTCTCGATGTCGGTGATGCCGAGGAAGCCGAGAACCGACTTCAGGTATGGCACGGCATGGTTCAGGGGGGCGGCCGGTCCTTGCGAGTAGACGCCACCCGAAGCGAGCACGACATAAACCTTCTTGCCGGTTGCGAGGCCGACCGGACCGCTTTCCGTGTACTTGAAGGTCAGGCCGGCGCGGGCGACGTTGTCGATCCAGGTCTTCAGCGACGAATAGATGTTGAAGTTGATGAGGCCAGTGCTGATGACGATCGTGTCGGCGGCAAGCAGTTCGTTGACCAGTTTGTCGGAGGTCTCGACGGCCACGCTTTCCTCAGCGGTGCGGGCCTCGGGCGGCTTGCGGATCGCGCCGGTGAAGAGGTCATCGATATGCGGCAGCGGGTTGGCGGCAAGGTCGCGGCGAACGATGACGCTGCCCGGGTTCTGGCTCTTCAGCTTTTCGGCGAGATCGACGGCGATCGGCGTCGAGAGCGATTCGGCACGCGGGCTGGACGTCAGAAGCAGGATGGACGACATGGTGCATTTCCTTTCGAATGGAATTTAACGGCCCGTTGCTGGGAGGTGAGCCGCAGTCTCGAAGCGAAAATAGGTCTGGCCTGCTATCGAAAAAACGGTGATAATGTCGATCGAAACTATCGATGGAATGGATAGAAGATGCTGCCCAACCCGACTCTGGACCAATTGCAGGTGTTTCTAACCGTTGCCGAGACCGGCAGCTTCTCAGCCGCTTCGCGGGCGCTGAACCGTGCCCAGTCGGTTGTGAGCTATACGATCGCCAACCTGGAGGCGCAGCTAGAAGTGCCGCTTTTCGAGCGCTCCGGTGCGCGCCAGCCGAAGCTTACGGAGGCAGGCAAGGCGATGCTGGAGGATGCGCGACGCATTCTCGGCGACCTGCAGGTCATGCGGGCGCGCGTCAAGAGCCTGAGGGAAGGGCTCGAAGCGGAGGTTTCCGTCGCCATCAGTGTCATGGTGCCTTCGCGGGCCCTGGTGGAGGTCCTGCGCGAATTTCGCGAGATGTTTCCGTCCGTTTCATTGAACCTCAACGTCGGCGAACTTGGGATGGTCATGGATCTCGTCCTCAGCGGCAAGGCGACGATCGGGATCGGCGGCGCAGTTCTAAAGCAGGACGATTCGGTCGTCACAGAGCGGATCGGTCATTCCTTCATGCTGCCGGTTGCCGCGCGCAACCACCCGCTTGTTGCGATCGACCGGCCGCTCATGCTCGGCGACGTGCGCGAGGAAGTGCAGCTTGTCGTCACCGATGCGTCGGGTCTGACAAAGGGGCGTGATTTCAATGTTTTGTCCTACAAGACATGGCGCGTCAGCGATATTGCGACGAAGCATCAGCTCATCAAGGCCGGTCTTGGCTGGGGTGGCCTTCCGGCCTCGCTCATCCGTGATGATCTCGTGAGCGGCGCGCTTGTCCCTCTCGATCTGGATGCCTACGAACAGGGGGAATATGCCATCTATTCCGTGCGCCAGCTCGCTAACCCGCCCGGACCCGCTGCCACCTGGATGATCGATGCGTTCCGCACGAGGCTTTCCGCCTGCCCAAGCCACGCCGATTTCAATGCTCAGATCGCCGAACTGCGCGAGCCCGGTATGCCGCTTGCGGCCGAATGACGAAAGCGCAGGCGCAGGCGCCGCGCCTTCGTCGACATATTTTTTCGCCTAAAGGACGAGCCTGAATTTCGAGAAGCCGTCGGCCCCTTCGCCGGCATCCTCGATCTTCACGCTCTTGACCTCGGCGAGGAACTGCTTCGCCTTCGGGCCGCTTTCGAAGGTCGCGGTCGTGCCCGGGAGCGGCTTGAAGGTCCAGTTTGCGTCTGCCGACGGATTGATCGTGCCCTGATCATGGATATAGCGGACGATGACGTCGCGGTTGGTATCCGGCGCCTGGAAGATCACCTTATCAGCGGTAATCTCGGGGAAATTGCCGCCGCCGCCGGCGCGGTAGTTGTTCGAGACGACGACGAACTTTTGAGCCGGATCGATCGGCTTGCCGTTGAAGGCGAGGTTCTGGATGCGGTTGGCGTCCGGATTGATCGGCTTGCCGGACGAATCATATTTCGGCGGCTGCGACAGGTCGATCTGGTAGGTGACGCCGTCGATCACGTCGAAATTGTAGGACGGGAAATCGTTGTTGAGCAGCGCCGCATCCTTCGAGCCGGCCTCGATGTGATTAAACATGCCGGCTGACATTTCGAGCCAGTTCTTCACCTGGGCGCCGGTGATGGCAACAGCCTGGACCGTGTTCGGGTAGAGATAGAGGTCGGCGACGTTCTTGATGGCGATATCGCCGGCCGGAACGTCGGTATAGTAGTCGGCGCCGCCGCGACCGCCGGCCTTGAAGGGGGCCGCCGCCGAAAGCACCGGCAGGTCCTTGAACTTGGTGTCGGCGAGCATCTGCTTGATGTACCAGGTCTGGGCTTGGCTGACGACCTGCACGGAGGGATCGTCGGCGACCAGTGCGAAGTAGGAATAGAGTGGCGCGGATGTCTTGCCGACGGGGGTGCGGACATAGGTCAGTGTCGCCTCGTGCTCGGCCTTTGCGGCTTCGACCACTTCCTTCTTGTCGGCGTAGTCGGCAACCACCTTCTTCTTGTCGTCGCGATGATAGATCGGTCGTGCTTCCGAGGTGAAATCGACGATCTTCCAGCTGTTGCCGTCTTTTTCGAGCAGCAGGTCGATAAGGCCGAGATGCGAGCCCCAGAAACCGGCCATCACGGCGGGCTTGCCGTGCAGCGTGCCCTTGACGGGATCGGCATTGGCGACGCCGTCCCAGCTCTTCGGGCCTGGGAAGACGAGATGCTGGTGGCCGGTGAAGATCGCGTCGATCCCATCGACGGCGGCGAGATGCAGCGAGGCGTTTTCCATCTTTTCGGACGGTGCGCTGCCATCGATGCCGGAGTGCGAGAGCGCAATCACGATATCGGCGCCGGCTTCCTTCATGGCGGGAACCCAGGCCTTGGCCGCCTCGACGATATCGCGCGTCTGCGCCTTGCCCTCAAGGTTCTTGATGTCCCAGAGCATGATCTGCGGCGGAACGAAGCCGATGAAGCCGATCTTGACGGGGCTTTCGTTGCCGGCGCCGTCCTTGATCTGTTTTTCCAAGATGATGTAGGGCTTGAAGAAGAGATCGTCCTGCTTCGGGTCCGAGGCGAGCTGGCCCTTGGTCAGGTTGGCGCACACGAAGGGAAAGTTCGCGCCTGATAGGACCTTGAGCATGAAGTCGAGGCCGTAGTTGAACTCGTGATTGCCGAGCGTGCCCACAGTATAGCCGAGCGTGTTCATCGCCTTGATCACCGGATGGACGTCGCCGTCCTTCATGCCGTGCTGATAGGCCATGTAGTCGCCCATCGGATTGCCCTGCAGCACGTCGCCATTGTCGATCAGCAGCGAGTTGACGGCCTCTGCGCGGATACCGTCGATGATCGTCCCGGTGCGCGACAGGCCCATCGTGTCGTTCGGCTTGTCGGCATAATAGTCATAGGGAAAGACGTTGACGTGAATATCGGTCGTTTCCATCAGCCTGAGATGCGCCTGGTTGGCGCTGGCGCGCGCGCTGAAAGGGTGCAGCAGCACCAGGGCGGAAGTGGCGGCCAGGCCGCCGAGCAGCGAACGGCGGCTCATTACACCAACATCGAAAATGGAAGACATGGAAACTCTCCTTCAGGATCATGCATCGTCCGGCCCGTCAGAATTAGGACGATTTGGCGAGGAGTACACTGCGAAAATGACAGGACGTCGAAACAATCCGCCGGAAAAGCGTCGTGGCTCTGAAATGCAATTTATGGTGCAGTCACTCGGCGCCCGGCTGCCGCAGACGTAAGGCCACGGTCACCCTCGGCGGTCGGTGTCGATCGCAGCTACTGGAAAGATCTCAGCCGCTCCTTCGGCGCAAAGGCGGTGCAGCCTTACGATTTCAGCGTCGATGTCAACAAGTGAGGCGTCCGCTCGACGTTGGTGGCGGTTCTAACCAGCGGGCGTACCGCCAGCACAGGCCGCATCTCCTTGTGGAAAAAGCGGAAATAGGAGGAGATCTGTGCCCGCGCATTCGAATTCACGTCGAACTGGATGCCGACGCGGCCATTGTGCTTCCAGCGGATGACGCCTTCGAGCAGGCCGAGGTTTTCGGCCTCGATGCGTACCTTGCTGCCGGAGGCGGCATGGAGCGGCCCCTTCATCTCCAGGGCGGCACCGGTCGGCGATAGGTTGAGAATGCGGGCATCCACCTGGCTGTTCAGATATTTGACATGGCCGAACACGCGGCAGTTTTTCCGGTCGGCCTTTCGGGCCGTGATTTTCAAGTTGCGGGTCATACTGTCTCCCTTGGTACAGCCGGGGAGCATAGCGCCGGAAAATTGAAATGGTTTTAGGGGCTTGGCTAAAATTGCAGTGAAACCGTCAGTTGGCGGCGGCCGCTCTGCGTCCCACCACATGTTCGCGCCAGACGGTGAAGATGCCGGCGGCAACCACGATCGCCGAGCCGACGATCATGTTGAAGCTGAGCGTTTCGCCATAGATCACCATGCCGATGATAGAGGCATAGACAAGTGACAGATACGTCAGCGGCTGGACGGCGGCGGCATCGAGAACATCGTAGGCGCGGATCAGGAAATAATGGCTGGAGATGCTGGTCATGCAGACGAGCGCCATCCAGCCCCAGTCGCCCGGCGCCATCCAACTCCAGTAGAACGGCCCGACCAGCGTCATCGTGACGCCGCCGACGACGCCGGTATAGAAGAAGCTGGTCATCGACGAATCGTCGCGGCTGACCAGGCGGGTGGCGATAACGTAGAAGGCGAAGTTGAAGCAGGAAATGACGGCGAGAAGCAGCTTCACGTCGAAAAACTCGCCTTCCGGCTTCAGGATCAGCAGTACCCCGAAAAGTCCGGCGCCGATCGCTGCCCACCGCCGCCACCCGACCCGCTCGCCGAGGATCGGCATCGCCAGCAGTGCGATCAGGATCGGCGTCGCGGAAAAGATCGCCTGTGAACGGGCAAGGCCGATCACGGCAAAACAGGTGATGGCCAGAACCACCTGAACCGCAAGCAGAACGCCGCGCGTCACCTGCAGGAAGGGGCGTTTGGTGCGGGCCGTCGTCTTAATCCCGCCGCGCATCTTTGACGCGATGATGATCGTGAAAAGCGCAAAGGCCCAGTAGCGGATCATCGTCACGAAGATTGGCGGATAGGCCGTCGCCAGATGTTTCGAGATGGCGTCCTGCAGCGAAAAAATGGTGAGCGCCAACAGCGCGAAAATATAGCCTTGGGTCTTCGATGTCATGACTTGCCAATGAGCGGGAAACGCCCGCGCGCATCGAAGTCTGGACAGGCTTTCGGCAAAGATGCAAGGCCTCAAAGGCCGACATTCGGCTTGTCGATGATTTCTCTGAGCGCGAAGCTCGAATTGATCTTGACGACGTGGGGAAGGGCCGACAGCCAGTCGCGGTGGATGCGCTCATAGTCCTCGAGGTCGCGGGCGGCGACCCTGAGGATATAGTCGTATTCGCCCGACATCAGGTAACAGACGAGTACGTTCGGACAGAGCTTCACCGCTGCCTCGAATTCCGCCAGCGTCTTGGCGAACTGGCCGGAGAGCGAGATATGCACGATGGCGATCATCTTGTAGTCGAGCGCCTTGTGTGAAAGCCGCGCATGGTAGCCGCCGATGACGCCGCTTCTTTCTAAGATATCGAGCCGGCGCGAACAGGCCGAAGGCGACAGTCCGATCCTTTCGGCAAGCTCCGCATTGGTCATGCGGGCATTGGCCTGCAGCGCCTTAAGAATCGCAAGATCGATGGTGTCGAGATCGGCCATTCGAAGAACTTTCGAAAAAAGATAGAATGAACGCAATAATCGCCGAAAAATCGCGTCTTCGCAAATCGTCTTTGCAAGGACATTTCACTGCCTTGATGGTTGGATTCCTCATCTGAAAAATCCGCGGCCGCGGAGATAAAAATGAGAGGAACGCGCATGCGTGTCGGTTGCCCGAAGGAAATCAAGAATCATGAATATCGCGTCGGTCTGACCCCGGCTTCGGTGCGCGAATATGTTGCCCACGGCCACGAGGTCTGGGTGGAGACCAAAGCTGGCGTCGGTATCGGCGCTGATGATGCCGCCTATGCCGCGGCCGGCGCGAAGATCGCCGCCTCCGCCAAGGATATCTTCGAAAAGTGCGACATGATCGTCAAGGTGAAGGAGCCGCAGCCCGCCGAATGGGCGCAGCTCCGTGACGGCCAGCTTCTCTACACCTATCTGCATCTGGCGCCGGATCCCGAACAGACCAAGGGTCTCATCGCCTCGGGCGTTACCGCGATCGCCTATGAGACGGTGACCGACGAGCGCGGCGGCTTGCCGTTGCTGGCGCCGATGTCGGAGGTCGCCGGACGCCTGTCGATCCAGGCGGGAGCGACCGCGCTGCAGAAGGCCAATGGCGGCCTTGGCGTCCTGCTCGGCGGCGTACCCGGCGTGTTGCCGGCCAAGGTCGCGGTCATCGGCGGCGGCGTTGTCGGCCTGCATGCCGCCAGGATGGCCGCCGGCCTTGGCGCCGATGTCAGCATTCTCGACAAGTCGCTACCGCGCCTGCGCCAGCTTGACGATATCTTCTCCGGCCGCATCCACACGCGTTATTCCAGCATCCAGGCGCTGGAGGAGGAAGTCTTCTCGGCCGATCTCATTATCGGCGCCGTGCTGATCCCCGGCGCTGCCGCTCCGAAGCTCGTCACCCGCGAGATGCTCTCCGGCATGAAGAAGGGCTCCGTCATCGTCGACGTCGCCATCGACCAAGGCGGCTGCTTCGAGACCTCGCATGCGACCACCCATTCCGATCCGACCTACGAAGTCGACGGCGTCGTGCATTATTGCGTTGCCAACATGCCGGGCGCCGTGCCGGTCACCTCGGCGCACGCGCTGAACAACGCCACATTGGTTCATGGCCTGGCGCTTGCCGATCGCGGCCTGCGCGCCATCGCCGAAGACAAGCATCTGAGGAACGGCCTCAACGTCCACAAGGGCCGCATCACCAGCAAGCCGGTCGCCGACGCACTGGGCTACGAAGCCTTCGCGCCGGAAAGCGTTCTGAACGTAGCGTAAGCTAGCTGACTCCAGGTGACGACTGACAGCTCTATTTTCGGCCGGCAGGGCGGTATCCGAGGGGATGCCGCCTTCTTTGTATGACGGCGTAGCTGTAATCGAACCGCGACCGTCGGCGGCGTTGCAGGAGTGCTTTTCGTTGTCACGGAGCGCGACGAGTTGTGTCCCGCCGATCAATGTCTATCGTATCATGCCGATGGGCAGTCGCCTCTAAACGGAGCAGCAATGACGGTTGATAGTCGAGAGGAAATATCGCCGGTCCCGCTTCGAACGTCACCTGCCGGCCTCGAAACATATATTGCCGGCAGAACACTCGTCAGCGGGGATGGACCGGCCTGGACGGATATATTCGTTCAGGTGTTTTCCCGCCTGACGGTGCAACACCCCTTTCTTGTTCCGGCGGTCGCCGAACCTCTCGTTGTTTGGGTGATCTCAGGTCAGGCATGCGTGGAAGAACGCGATCTGGGTGGGGAGTGGGAAGCCAATACAGTCAGCGTCGGAGACTTTTTTCTGACGCGGTCGCCCACGCCATATGAAATGCGCTGGCACGCCGAGGGAGACGAACCTTTCCAGGTGATGCATCTCTATCTCTCCGTTCCATTGTTTGAGCGGGTGGCGGAAGCGGTTCTCGGCAAAGCTGCGAGCGCCATGCGCCTACGCGATATATCGGGTGGCCGCGACCAACATCTTTCCAGCATGCTGGAACTGATCCATGCTGAACTGACGGCCGAAGGGGAGGGAAGCCGGCTCTTCGTGCAGGGATTGGCACAGACGCTCGCCGTTCATCTTATCCGGCAATACGCAACGTTTGACGCGGAGGCACGGCCGTCAAATGCCCTCCCGGGCGCCAAGCTACGGCGGGCCATTGCATTCATGGAAGCCAACCTTCAGGAGCCGTTTGATCTCGCACGTCTGGCGCAAACGGCCGGCATGAGCGCGTTTCACTTCAGCCGCCTCTTCAAGAAGGCCACCGGCCTTTCTCCATCCCATTATTTCATTCGCCAACGCATCGCCAAAGCCCAACAACTTCTACAGGAAACCAGTACCAACATCATCGAGATCGGCATGTCCGTGGGGTATTCGAGCCCCAGCCATTTTGCTCAGATTTTCCGCCGGGAGGCTGGCGTCTCCCCCAGCGACTATCGTCGCAGCTAAGGCGCGTCGCGATCTTTCAGATTCGCTGCTCGCGCTTTAGGTCTTTGTTTTTACGCATGTCGTTATTCGCAAAACCGCTGCACACTTTTGCGCGACATGCGTTAAATTCGCTGATTTGAGCAAGATCCCGACAGGTCTCGCAAGGTCCCGAGAGAGGGATCAGGCCACCCTCCTTATGTTCCTCCTTGTCGAACACGACCGCCCTTTCATTTGGAAGGACGCCCAGACAAGGAGATAAACCATGACGAATATCGATGGAAAAGTCGCGCTGGTCACTGGCGCCTCGAGCGGCATCGGCGCCGCAACCGCATTGAAGCTCGCCGAGGCCGGCGCAAAGGTCGGTATCGCCGCCCGTCGCACCGACAAGCTTGAAGACCTCAAAAAGGAGATCGTCTCGAAGGGCGGTGAAGCCCTCGTGATCGAAATGGACGTGGTCGATCCAGCCTCCGTCGAAGCCGGAGTCAAAAAGCTGGTAGGTGCCTATGGTTCGATCGACATTCTCGTCAACAATGCTGGCCTGATGCCGCTTTCGGATGTCGATCAGTTCAAAGTCGACGAATGGCACCGCATGGTCGACGTCAATGTGAAAGGCCTGCTGAACACCACGGCTGCCGTTCTGCCGCAGATGATCAATCAGCATTCCGGCCATCTTTTCAACATGTCGTCGATTGCTGGCCGCAAGGTCTTCAAGGGCCTGTCGGTCTATTGCGCCACCAAGCATGCGGTCTCCGCATTCTCCGACGGCCTGCGCATGGAAGTGGGCCAGAAGCACAATATTCGGGTGACTTGCATCCAGCCGGGCGCCGTGGCGACCGAGTTATACGATCACATCACGGAGCCTGGCTATATCAAGCAGATGGACGACCTTGCCAAGCAGATGACATTCCTGCAGGGCGCCGACATCGCCGATACCATCGTCTTCGCGGCGCAGGCGCCTGCGCATGTGAATGTCGCGGAACTCTTCGTTCTGCCGGTCGAACAAGGCTGGTAACCACGCCAGAACGTCTGTCAGCTTCCCCGCATAAGTGCGGGGAAGAGACCCGCTAAGGAGCGCACGATGAAAGAGATTTCCGCTTCCCAGGCCTATCGCCTGCTCGAACCCGGCCCGATCGTTCTTGTGACGACGAGCCTTGAGGGCACGCGGAATGTGATGACGATGGGCTTTCACATGATGATCCAGCATGCTCCGCCGCTGATCGGTTGCGTCATCGGCCCCTGGGACTTCAGCCACCACACCCTGAAAAAGACCGGCGAATGCGTGATTGCGATTCCAGCGGTCGACCTTGCCGAAACCGTGGTGGACATCGGCAACTGCTCCGGTGACACGGTGGACAAATTCGAGCGGTTCGGCTTGAGGACTCGTCCAGCAAAGGATGTCGCGGCGCCGTTGCTGGTGGACTGCCTTGCCAATATCGAATGCCGTGTTGCCGATACGAGCCTCGTCGATCGATACAATCTCTTCATCCTCGAAGCGAAGAGGATCTGGATCGACGAGACCAGCAAGGAACGACGGACCATGCATCATCGCGGTGACGGCAGCTTCACCGTGGATGGCGGCACGCTCGATCTCCGGAAGCGCATGGTTAAGTGGCGGCATTTGCCCTAAGGCGCGCCGCAGCACGCAAAAAACACATCCCCTCAACTTCACACTGATTGAAAGGATATCATCATGTCCGCCTACCTCGTTGTCGATCTCGATATCCGCGACCCCGAAGCCATTGCCGATTACCGCTCGAAGGCTTTGCCCCTGGTGGCAAAGGCCGGCGGACGTCTCATCGCTCTCGATGACGCGCCGCTCGAACTCGAAGACTGGCAGGCGACCAATATGCTGATCATCGAGTTTCTCGATATGGATGCCATCCGTGGTCTCTTTGCATCGCCCGAATATGCGCCGCTCGCACACCAACGGCAGACTGCCGCAGGTTCGCGGATCATTGCCTTGCGCGGCGTTTAAGAACATTAGAAGGCGCGCGATGCCGACAGATTGACGACTTCCTATGCGTCTATCAGGCGCCGGCCTCCACCAGGTCCGGCGCCTTTACCTTATCGATCCGGCATTGGAAGCAGTTGTTGCGCGCGGAACGCACATGCACATAGGCGATATCAGATCGTCCCAGCAGCTCTTTGCCATAGGCCGGAATATCGCCGATCTCAGTCACCGCGCCGGTACCGTAGACGATGCGGTCGTTCTCGCTGTAGCCGCGGACGATGAAGTCACGGCTCGTCGTCAGCATCGGCGGCATGATCTCTTCGGCGGCATAGCGTGCGCAAGGCTGCTTGTGCAGGAAGACAGGGCCGGTTTCGGCATAGGGCTGCAGCTCGGGGAAGGGCCGGTAGGCAAAGACCAGCAACGCCTGGCCCGCATCGATATTCTGAAGGCAATGGCGGCAGGGATGGCCGGGACCATCGGAGACGATCGTCTCGGGCAGCCTGTCATAGGCGTCGCGGCCGCCGTTCCAGAGGCGTTCGGCGTCGGTCGTTGGCATGGCAACAAAACGAATGGCGGTCATGGCAGATCTCCTTTGTGATTGCCATGAAATGCACCTGGACGAGCGGGCAAGCCACCCGATTCTTGCCTGCGTCTGCATATGAGATCGCCGGAGAGTGAAAAGCGGAGTATCTTCTGGGCGTACGTTGTAAGGCGAAAGGAGAAGGCCTTGGCCGACATCGATCTGGCGCTGCTGGCGCAACAGAATGCAGAAATACTGGAAGAGCTCAGGGCTCTGCGCCGGGAAGTGGCGGAACTGAAGGAACAGTCGGGCCGCACGCTCGATTTCGAACGCCGAAACGACCCGCGCCGCCCGAACAGCCTGACGCAGCGTTAGCCACCTCCGCTGACGTCGGGAAAGAAGCCGTCAGCTTTTCCGCGCAATCTCCAGAAGCTCCTTGTCGCTGAGCGGCCGGACGATGCCGGTGCCGGTCGAAACGGGGGAGAAGCCGTACATCTGGTAGAGCTGCAGCGCACGCGGATGGTCGAGATTGTTGGTGGTGGTGGTGACCCGCTTCGGATTGAGCGACCAGATAGCATAGAGCGCCTGCAGCAGGAACCATTTGCCGATGCCGAGACCGAGCGCATGTTCGATCAGGCCAAAATGGCTGAGCTCGATCATATCCTCGTCTTCGCAGAAATATTCGTAGAAGCCGGCGGGCGCGCCGTTCACGTAGAGAACGCTGATATTGTTGCGCTTGTCGTTCAGCGTCTCGGCAAGCTGCTCGTCACTCATGCGCAACCGATCCACCCATTGCCAGCGCGCACCCACCTGCCGGTAGAGATAGCGGTAGAAGGGCAATGGGATCTCGGGAGCGCGCATGATCGCCGTCTGGATATTGACGGGCACCGGCATGCTTGCCTTCGGCGGCGCCGTCATTTCGAGCCGGGTGATGTGAGCTTTCAGCGAAGCGGGTGTCTTCCCCATGGCGATCAGGCTTTGACCGGCGTCGGCGGACCGGTGACGATGGGCGTATCGTCACGGCTGCCCCATTCGCTCCACGAGCCGTCATAAAGCTTGTTGTCGTGATGACCGAGCGATTCCAGCGCCAGCGTGATGATGGCGGCGGTGATTCCCGAGCCGCAGGACGTGACGACAGGCTTTGAAAGATCGATGCCGGCGTCCTCGATCGTCTGCCTGAGTTCGGCCAGCGACTTGAACCGGCCCTGGTTGGCGAAGACGCCGGATGGCAGGCTGCGGGCGCCGGGCATATGGCCGGAGCGCATGCCGGCACGCGGTTCGGGTTCGGCGGCTGCAAAGCGGCCGGCGCTGCGGGCATCGGCGATCTGCATCGCGGCGCTGGAGACGATGTCGCGCATCGTATCGAGCGTCACCACGCGGCTTTCATCGAAATTCGGCGTAAAGGTCGCCGGCGCATGCTTGGGTGCTGCGGTTTCTAGCGGACGGCCCTCGGCCTTCCAGCCGTCGAGACCGCCGTCGAGAACGAAGACGTTTTTCGCGCCCATCACCCGGAACAGCCACCAGACGCGCGGCGAGGCGAACAGGCCGATGCCGTCATAAACGACGATCCGATCATTCTCGCTGATGCCGAGCCGGCCGACTTCGGCGGCAAAATAATCGGGCGAGGGGATCGTGTGCGGCAGCGACGTTGAATGATCGGCGATCTTGTCCTGATCGAAGCGGATGGCGCCGGGAATATGGCCGGCCGCATATTCGGCGTCGGCATCGCGCTTCTGTGCCGGCAGATAGAAGGAGGCGTCCAGCACGCGCAGGTCAGCTTTGCCGAGCTCGGACTGCAGCCAGTCGGCCGAAACGACGAAACGGCTCTTGGTCTCACTCATGATGGTCTCCCTTGATGGTCAGGCTTCGTCGCCGGGCGTGCCGAAGCGGATGCGGAAGCGCCGGTTCTCTTTGCCCTTCTTCTCGATTTTGGCGATATGGATCCGGCCGACTTCCTGAGTCTCGGAGACATGTGTGCCGCCGCAGGGTTGGCTGTCAATCGAGGAGTTCTCGCCGATGCAGACGAGGCTGACGCGCCCGAGCCCCATCGGCGGGCGCACGTTCTTCGATTTGACGATGTCGGGATTGGCCGTAAGCTCCTCGTCGGTGATCCATTGCAGATAAACCGGATGGTTCTGCTCGACCAGTTCCATCAGTTTGGTCGTCACCTCGTCCTTGTCGATCGTTTCGGCCATATCGAAGTCGACGCGGCTCTCCTCCTCGCCGACGGCAGCCCCGGTGATCGGATAGGAGCAGACGACGGAAAGCAGGTGGCAGGCCGTGTGCATGCGCATCAGCCTGTAGCGGCGCGGCCAGTCGACATGCAACACCAGCGTCTCGCCGACCGCAGGCCGCGGCTCGTTTTCGAGCGGCACATGGATGATGATATCTTTGCTTGGACCATGCTTCGTCTGACCGAGCGCGATCTTGCTGCCGTCGGCACGTTCGAGCTGGCCGGTGTCACCAGGCTGGCCACCTGATGTCGCATAGAAGCAGGTCTGGTCCAGTTCGATGCCCCCATCTTCGTGAATGGCGGTGACGACCGCCTCGCACGTCGAGAGATAGAAGTCGTCACGATAGAGGGCATTGACCGGCATGGGTTTTCACACGGGTTCGTAGGGAACGTGGATTTCGGGCGACTTGGCCATCCAGCCCGGAACGGGCAGCCCCTTCGAGGTAAGGAAATCCGGATTGAAGAGCTTCGACTGATAGCGGTTGCCGTAATCGCAGAGGATCGTCACCACCGTGTGACCAGGTCCAAGATCCCGGGCGAGATTGACAGCGCCGGCAATGTTGATCGCTGTCGAGCCGCCAAGGCAGAGGCCTTCGTTCTCGACGAGGTCGAAGAGATAGGGAAGCGCTTCGGCATCCGAGATCCGATAAGCATAGTCAGGCGTGAAACCCTCGAGATTGGCGGTGATGCGGCCCTGGCCAATGCCCTCGGTGATTGAGGATCCCTCGGATTTCAGCGCGCCGTTCTGGTAGAATTCATAGAGAGCGGCGCCGTCGGGATCGGCGATGCCGATCTTGACGTCAGATTTGAAAGCCTTGAGGCCGGTAGCCACGCCTGCCAGCGTGCCGCCGGAGCCGACCGAGCAGATGAAGCCGTCGACCTTACCGTCGGTGTCTTTCCAGATTTCCTTGGCGGTCGTTTCGATATGCGCCTGCCGGTTGGCGACGTTGTCGAACTGGTTTGCCCAGATCGCCCCGTTCGGCTCGGTCTTCGCCAGCTGCTCTGCGAGCCGCCCGGACACCTTCACGTAGTTGTTCGGGTTCTTGTAGGCAACGGCGGGCACTTCGACGAGTTCGGCGCCAAGCAGCTTCAGCGCGTCTTTCTTTTCCTGGCTCTGCGTTTCCGGGATGACGATGACGGTGCGATAACCGAGCGCCTTGGCGACCAGCGTCAGTCCGATGCCGGTATTGCCGGCCGTACCCTCGACGATGACGCCGCCCGGACGAAGCAATCCCTTCCGCTCTGCGTCGCGGATGATGTAGAGCGCGGCGCGATCCTTCACCGACTGGCCGGGGTTCAGGAACTCCGCCTTGCCGAGAATGGTGCAGCCGGTCACCTCTGAGGCGCCCTTGAGTTTGATCAGGGGCGTGTTGCCGATGGCTTCAAGGACGGAGGGGTGGAAGGTCATGGAATCTGCCTCTATTCGAACTCTTAGTTTAAGAACGGTCTTTTCCCTTCACAAGGCTGAGTTGGCAAGAAAAGCTATTCCACACCTCTGTCGGACGCGATAAAATTTGGCTTTCCTCCCCAAAATGACTATGGCCCCGCAATCCCGCCGTGTGCGGGGTGATCCGAAGATTGACTTTCCCCGTACGGATGACGACAAAGCGAAAACGGAGCGCGGCAACAGGGCGTGACCGAAACCGAGATGGTTCACGAGCAGATCGACACGATCGATGCATTGATGGCGCATTATGTCGCCGGCTCCTTGCCTGAGCCGGCGCGTGTGCTGGTGCAGTCTCATCTCGAAATGAAACCGGACAATCGCAGCCTGGTAAACAGCCTCGAACTGCTGGCAGGCGAAGCTCTGGAAAACGCGCCTGAAGTCGCCATTGCCGATCGCGACGGGCGGCTTGCGGCGATCTTTTCCTCTGCATCTCCCGTCCCGGCGGCGCAGACGGCCACGCGACCGGAAAATGCGCTGTTTCCTCAAGCGTTGCGTGCTCTCTTGGGCTTCGAGGCCGAGGATGTGCCCTGGCGCCGGCGATTGCCCGGTTTCAGGGAATATTCGCTCGACATGGACGGCTGCGAGGTCAGCCTGATGTGGATCCGGCCGGGCCGCGCCTTGCCGGCGCACACCCATAAAGGCATGGAACTGATCCTCATCCTCGACGGCGCCTTCAACGATGAACGCGGCCGTTTCGGTCCCGGCGACATCTCCATTGCCGACGAGACGGTCGACCACCGGCCGGTCGCCGAAAAGGACAGGCCTTGCATCGCCTTTGCCGTTTCGGACGGGCCGGTCAAGCTCACCGGATCCTTTCGTCAGATGATCGGCGACCTGATCGGCTGAAAGCAGCCACAATGGTGTGATAGAGCCCTAAATCCGGGAGGAGCAGAGAAACTTCCGGACCTGTTTTCGTGTTGATCAGGCGGCCCGGAGGAACATGTCATGCGTGATTTCATTGCCCATCCCGAACATGGAATCGTCTGGATTTCAGGCGCGAGTTCAGGCATTGGCCGGGCGCTTGCGTTAAAGCTCGCCGCCGAAGGATACAAGGTCGCCGTCACCGCCAGAAGTCACGAAAAGCTGGTGGAGCTGCAGACCGAAGCCCGCGGCCTTTCCGGCAGCATTGTCGTTCTCGACGGCGACGTCACCGATGCAGAGGACATGGAACATGTCATGGCCTCCATCGAATATGAGCACGGGACGCTCGCCATGGCGATCCTCAATGCCGGCGTCTATCTGCCGGTCCACGCCGAAGACCTGAACCGCAGCGATTTCGAAAAGAGCTTTGCCGTCAATCTTTCCGGCGTCGTCAACTGTCTGTTGCCCGCGATCCGCCATATGAAGGCGAAAGGGCAGGGACAGATCGCCATCGTTTCCTCCGTCACCGGCTATGGCGGCTTGCCGACAGGGGCTGCCTATGGCGCCACCAAGGCGGCGCTGATCAATATGGCCGAAAGCCTGAAATTCGATCTCGACAAGATGGGCATCCGCATCCAGCTCGTCAGCCCGGGCTTCGTCGATACGCCGGCGACGAGGAAAAATGCCTTTCCGATGCCGGCCCTGGTATCGGTCGAGGAAGCCGCCCGGGAGATTGCTGCCGGATTGAAATCGCAGGCCTTCGAGATCACTTTCCCGAAGCGCTTCACCACCATGCTGAAGCTCGCCCGCCTGCTCCCTTATGGCGCTTATTTCACGCTGGTGAACCGCGTGACCGGCTGGCGGGAGCGGCCGCCATTGCCTGGTCACCATCCGGTGACGCCGCATGCGGCGGAATGATCAACGACGCGAAAACACGACCTGACGGACATCGATATTGCGAGCGCGGAAGCCGGCCTCGCAATAGAACAGATAGAATTCCCAGAGCCGTTTGAAGCGCTCGTCGAAGCCCATCGGGCGAATGCGCTCCCAGACCGACCAAAAACGCTCGCGCCATTCGGCAAGCGTGCGGGCGTAGTCGAGCCCGAAGCCGAAGTCCTTGACCAGCGACAGATCGACCTTGCCGGCAAGTTCGGCCAGATGGTTGCGCGTCGGCAGCATGCCGCCTGGAAAGACATATTTCTGGATGAAATCAGGGTTGCTGCGATACTGGTCGAAGGATTCCGGCCGGATGGTGATGATCTGTAGGCCAGCCTTGCCGCCCGGCTTCAGACATTGCCTGAGCTTGGAGAAATAGGACGGCCAGTATTTTTCGCCGACCGCTTCGAACATCTCGATCGAAACGATCCGGTCGTAGAGCCCTGCTTCATCGCGGTAATCCTGGAAGCGGAATTCCACGCGGTCATCGAGGCCGGCCTTGTGGATGCGCTCCTCGGCAAAGGCAAGCTGCTCGCGGCTGATCGTCAGCCCTGTCACCTTGCACTTCAGCTCGCTTGCGGCAAATTCGGCAAAACCGCCCCAGCCGCAGCCGATCTCCAGCACATGGTCGCCGGGCCCGATGCCGGTCGCCTCGGCAAGCGCCCGGTATTTGGCGTTCTGGGCCGATTGCAGATCGTTGGCGCCGGTGGAATAGAGTGCTGAGGAATAGGTCATGCTCGGATCGAGCCATTCCCTGTAGAAATCGTTGCCGAGATCGTAATGGGCGGAAATGTTGCGCTTCGAGCCCGTTTTGGTATTGGTGTTCATCCAATGGCGGACGCGCTCGAAGAGGCGGCCAAGACCGCCCTTGCCATGCGCATAGCTGAACGCGGCCTCGCCATTGACGAGGAAGAGTTCGAGGAAGGCGGCGATATCAGGGCTGTCCCAATCGCCGTCCATATAGGTTTCGGCGACCCCGATCGTGCCGCTCGTCAGCGCCCGATAGGCAAGGTTCCAGTTGTGGAGGCTGAGCGCCGCCTTTGGCCCGGCCTTCTTGCCCTCGACCAGCAGCCTGCGGCCGTCGGGAAGGGTAACGGCAAGCGAACCGTGCTGCATGTGCAGAAGTCCGCGCAGCGCCAGCTTTGCTTTGAAGGGCAGACCCTTCACCATGCGGGACATGTTTTCGGCCGTCAGCGTCACTGCATCACGAGCCAGCAGATTCCAGTCCTGCGCCTTGCTCATTTTTCCTCCTCCAGCATTTTCCTGCCGGTTAGGGACGAAGCACCCTTAATGATACGCGCGGCCGCCCCCCGGCCATTGCATCGAACGCTAATGTCATTCCGCCGCTTCCGCAAGCGGGCGGGGCTGGCGGACGCTGACTTCAGGCGGGGGCGCAGGACGCCGGACGTAGCGCGCGCCCTTCAGCCACAACTTCAACGCTTCCCAATGGATGCCGGCGATGATCTTGAAGGTGAGGAAGGGGATGCGCGCCGTCAACCCCAGCAGCAAGGCGCTGGTCAACGGCACGTGTCGTCCGGAAAATGTCGCCGAGAGCAGCGGTCCTTCATTATCGGTTTCAAGGATGCGCCAGCGGATTTCGGCGCCGGGCGGCAGCATGCGGAAATGATAGCGCGCCGCCATGCCGATGAAGGGTGAGACGTGGAAGAGCTTGTCGCAGCTCTGGCGAAGCCCGCTCTCCGACATCTCGCCATGGCCGACGGGGCAGATATAGCTGTGCCGCTCGCCGAAAGTATTGCGCACCTCATAGATCATCGCGACGACTGCGCCACCGGCATCATAGGCGTGATAGACAGAGAGCGGGTTGAAGACATAGCCGAGAATTCGGGGATAACAGACGAGCAGGATCCTGTCCGCGCGGTCGAGCCCCGCCTTGGCGAGCAGCCGGTCTGCATAGGCACGCAGTGATGTGTCTCTGGTATCGGCATGGTCCCTCTCGTGAAACGAGATGAGATTGGGCCCATTGACGGAAAACAGCACCGATAACCCGCCGGCCTCGTCCAGTCTGTCGAGATCGACAAGCAGAGAAAAGACGCGGTAGCGGAAGCGATGGCCGAACGGTTTCATCCGTTGATGCATGATCTCGCCGACATAGAGTGCTGCGGCGGCATCCGATGGAGCGCCGTTGGCCGCCGCATTCATGCCACGCCTTTTTTTGCCGCGTCCTGTCATGCCGCCACGTCCGGTTGAGGTTCCGAGGTTCGGGCAGTCCGCCACGGTATGATCCCGCCCAGCGCCTCTGCCGCCGCCAAGCCGGAAACCAGTCCATCCTCATGAAATCCGTACCCCGTCCAGGCACCTGCGAAATGGCAATGGTTCTCTCCCTGAATGACGGCGAGCGCCTGCTGTGCGGCCATGGCGTCCGCCGAGAATTGCGGATGTTCATAGGTGAACTCGGCAAACACTTTATGGGAGTCCGGTTCGCGGTCGGGATTGAGGGTCACGAATAGCGGGAATTGATCGTCGATGCCCTGCAGCCGGTTCATCCAGTAAGTCACGGCGACGTCGGCCTTTCCATCTTCACGGCTTGAACGGAGATAGTTCCATGAGGCCCAAACCTTGCGCCGCTGCGGCATCAGCGATTGGTCGCGGTGCAGGACGACGCGGTTCGGCTGGTAGGGGATGGCGGCAAGCAGCCTGCTTTCCCGATCGGTGGCATCGGCGAGCAGGCGGGCTGTCTGATCGCTGTGGCAGGCGAAAATCACCTTATCGAACGGGTGTTCGATCCCCGTCTCGTCGATGATCGTGACGCCGCGCTCGGAGCGGATGACGCTGCGCACGCCGCAGGAAAGTTTCACGCGTTCGCCGAGCGGCCGCAGCAGCCGCTCGAGATAGGTGCGGCTGCCGCCGGTCACTGTGCGCCACTGGTGCTGCCGGCGATAGATCAGCCGGTGATTGTCGAAGAAATTGACGAAATGCTCGGCGGGAAACTGCAGCATGCGGGTTGATGGTGTCGACCAGATCGCCGCCGCCATCGGCACGAGATAGTTGTTGGTGAATCCGGGCGAGAAGCCACGCCAGTCGAGATAATCGCCGATCGAGCGCGAGGCGAGATGGCCGGCGGCGCGATCTTCGAGGCATCTGCGGTTGAAGCGCAGGATCTCGCGGATCATCCATAGAAACGATGGCCGCAGCAGGTTGCGCTTTTGCGCAAAGATCGAGGACAGCCCGCCGCCGCTCCATTCCAGCCTGCCGCGATCCAGCGAGAGCGAAAAGCTCATATCGCTTGCATGTGTCGCGATGCCGAGTTCGGCAAACAGCGCCGTCAGGTTGGGGTAATTCTGTTCGTTATAGACGATGAAGCCGGTATCGACCGCAAATTGAACCCCGTCGTAATCGACGTCGACCGTCGCCGTATGGCCTCCGGCCCGTGCTTGGCTTTCATAAAGCGTGACGTCGTGCACCTGACACAGCGCCCAGGCCGCGGAGGCGCCCGAGATGCCGGAGCCGATGACGGCGATCTTCAGCCGGGGTGGAGCTGGACGGAAGTGCGCGTTCATGCGGCATCCCTCGTGGCATTGTAGGCGGCGAGCGCCCGGTTGCGGGCGAGTGCGTGATCGACGATCGGTTTCGGATAGGTCTGGCCAAGCGCGATGCCGGCCTCGTCGAGCATGCTCCTCGGCGCCTCGAACGGCCGGTGGATGTATTTTGCCCCGAGCTCTCGAAGCTCCGGCACATAGCTCCTGACATAGTTGCCGTCGGGATCGAATTTTTCACCCTGCAGCACCGGATTGAAGATGCGGAAAAACGGCGAGGCGTCAGCTCCCGAGCCCGCCACCCATTGCCAGCTTGCCGCATTGTTGGCGGGATCGGCATCGACAAGCATATCCCGGAACCAGGCTTCGCCCCGGCGCCAGTCGATCATCAGATCCTTGATGAGGAAGGAGGCGACGATCATGCGCACGCGATTGTGCATCCAGCCATGGCGCCAGAGCTGGCGCATGCCGGCATCAATGATCGGATAGCCGGTCATGCCGCGGCGCCACGCCCTGAAATCGTCTTCGTCGTTGCGCCATTCGAAGCCGTCGAAACGCTCGTTCCAGTTGTTCGAGGCAAGACGCGGGAAGTGGAAAAGCAGGTGATAGGAGAATTCGCGCCAGGCGATCTCCTTGCGAAAATGCACGACATCGGCCGCTGCCACCCGTTTCGACAGGCCGCGTGTGGCAGCCCAGATGCGGGCAGGGGAGATCTCGCCGAACGCCAGGTGTGGCGACAGCATCGACGTCGCGGGTCTCGCAGGATAGTCTCGGTTTTCCTTGTAGCCGTCGAGCGCGTCTTCGATGAAGGCACGCAGCTTCTCATGCGCGCCCTCTTCGCCGGGTGTCCAGAGATCGGTAAAATCGCCTGCCCAGTCCGGTTTCGTCGGGAGCAGCTTCCAGCCCTCCAGCGCTTCTGATTTCGGAAGTTGCGACGCAAGCCGCAGTTTTGCCGGCGCCTCCAGTGGCGGCTCCGGTTCGCCGCCGCCCTCCAGCGCGCGCCAGAATGGCGTGTAGACGCGATAGGGCGTGCCGTTGCCGGTCACCAGCCGGGAAGGTTCGTGCAGCAACTGGCCCCCAAAGCTTCTTGCCTCGATCGCCTGCTTTTCCAATTCGTGCTTGATACGGACGTCGATGGAGATGCCGGCTGGATCGTAGCGCTGGTTCCAAAAGACGGCTTCGGCCCCGCTCTCCCTGCTGAAGGCGCGGAGCACTTCGAGCGCCTCGCCGCTTGCCAGCACCAGCCGCCCTTGCCGCTTGCGCAGCGATCTGTCGAGCGCTTCTAGCGAATGATGCAGCCACCAGGCCTGCGCAGCGCCCAGCGGACCGGTGCCTGCTGCCTCCGGCTCGCTTATATAGAGGGGGATGATAGGACGCCCGGAGCGATGGGCGGCATCGAGAGCCCGGTTGTCGTCAAGGCGCAAGTCCTTGCGAAACCAGAGGATAACAGGTTTTGCCGCGTCCTTTGCCAAGAGCCGTCCCCGCGCGTGTTCTTTCAACTGCTACGGATGTACGGAGCGCGCGGATCAAAAGTTTCATCCGGCGGAAAAGCTTTTCATGGCCTCCGCGACATTAAAAAAGGCCGGCGTGAACCGGCCTTTTGTGAGAGCGGCGGTCTGTCGGTTAGTTGTCGTATTCGCGGCAGGCTTCGCTGATCGATGCGCCGCTCTGGCCGCCGCGCGTATCGACGCCGGACATCTGTTGCGGCATGCCGGGGCATTCCATCGTCCTCGGCTGGCCGATGCTCTGTGTCGTCGTCGGATCGACCGGCGAGACGGGTACCGGACGAATGCCGTTGTCATCGTTGGTGTAGTCGGATGAATAGGTACCCGAATTCGGATCAGTCGAGCCGCCATTCGTCGGCCCGATTGGATCGGGGTTCGACTGGGCAAAGGCTGACGATGCCATGCCGATCGCAAGCAGCGAAGCGGCGATAAGGGACTTAGACATGGGATATCCTCCTTGGATTTTCATCTTGGATGACCCAGGGGTAACCGGCTGATGGAATCATTGTTCCGAAATTTGCCGAAAACATGCATTCAAGCCTCGCTGCGTACCCGGCATGGTTATGCGTAAACCTTAACGGGCGATCTCGCTGGATCGGCGCCGGCGCATGTCCTACTTGCATGCGGAGATACTAAAAAACCGTGGCATGAGGCCGCTATGTTCATCTCCTTTCGCGAAGCCGCAGATCTCGGTCTCCAGATCGTACTTGCACTCACCTTGACGCTGAGTGGCATGGTGGTCGCCTCCTACGCCGTCAGGAATGACAGGGCTAAAATTTCCGCGATCGACGTCAGCCGTCCCTCGCTCTGGACCGCCGCTCCGATGCGCGTCGACCCGGCTACGCAAGCCTACCTGCGCGCCGATGCTTCGGCCGCACTGGAACTCGCCGATGGTGCCGATGACCTCTGCCACGACCCGATTGGCCTCCGGCTTTCCTGCGACTTGATCGTCACCTCGGGTACGGCGGCCTTCTAGGCGAAGGCGGTTGGAAGGCGTCACCGCCATCCTCCCGAATGCTTGCAAAACGCCATGATTTGCCGTTTCATCGAGACAGCGACCACCGTTCGACTCTTTCCCTGAAGGATTCAGCCTTTTGTCTATGCCGATGCCCCGCGGCTTCGAGAAGCCCTATGCCGCCTTCCTGTTCGATATGGACGGCACCATCCTCAATTCGATCCATGCGGCCGAGCGTGCATGGAGTGACTGGGCAAGGCGCCATGGGCTCGATGTCGCCACCTTTTTGCCGAAGATGCATGGATCGCGCGGCATTGACACGATCACCCGGCTGAACCTGCCCGGCGTCGATCCCGAACATGAATCAAGACTGGTGACCGAGGCTGAAATCGCCGATGTCAGCGATGTCGTTGCCATTCCCGGCGCCGCGACCTTTCTGAGTTCATTGCCCCCGGATCGCTGGGCGATCGTCACCTCCTCGCCGTTGCGCCTTGCTCACCGGCGACTGGAGGCAGCAGGCTTGCCGGTGCCGAGATTCATGGTGACGGCTGAGGACGTCAAGGTCGGAAAACCCGACCCGCAATGTTATATTCTCGGAGCCGAACGCCTCGGCGTCAGCACCCAGGATTGCCTGGTGTTCGAGGATGTCGCAGCCGGCATCACCGCCGGCGAGGCGGCGGGTGCCGATGTCATGGTCATCACGGCAACACATCACCACAAGATGGAGACGCCGCACCCGACCCTCTCATCCTATGACGAGGTCTCGGTCCGCATCGCCGCCGAACACAGAATGCTGATCGTCCCGAACAGGGCCTGACAATGCTCCGGCTGCGTCCTGCTTGCTTTTGTACGTCTCATTCCGCGGCTGCGGCAAGACAGCGATCGATGATCCCGCCGATTTCGCTACGGCAGGAGCCGCAATTGGTTCCAGCGCTGGTTTCCTTGCCGACCGCTTCGACGCTGTGACATCCGCCGCGCACGGCAGCAGCGATCTGGTTGACCCCGACACTGAAGCAGGAGCAGACGGTTGCGCCCGGATCCGGCCTGCCGGCGCCGGGACGGCCTGCAACGAGCGCAAAGCGTTTCCTGAGGTCGCCATGCGAGGCTGAAAGCTGCGAGATCGCCCAATTGCGTGCGACGGCGACGGGCTCGCGGGCGAGAAACAGCGCGGCAAGCAGGACCTCGCCATCGAAGAAGGCGAGCCTGAGGTCGCCGGATTGCCGGTCAGCATAACCAAGCGGTTCGATCTCTGTCGGAATGGCGAAAACCGCGCGGCACCAGGCCGTCCAGTCTTCGACGTTTTCGCCGAAAGCAAGCTCCAGCCGCCAGCCGCCGGCGGCTTTTGCCAGTGCCCAATAGGCCGCGTCAGGCGTGGCGGGTTTTGTGGCGGAGACGGCGAAGCCGTAATGGGTGGCGCGAAACGGCCGGACGGCGACGGCAACGTTCTTCGATGCGGGCTGACCTGAAATGGGATCGGTGATCGGCGCGACCACGGCATCGATCCGTGCTCTTGCGGCGAACTGGTCGTTCCAGTGCATCGGCGCAAAGATGCCGCCGCGCGCCTGGCGATCGGCCACCAGCGCCCTGACGATTGCCTTGCCGTGCGGGCTGTCGATCTCGACGAGGCCCGCGCTTGATATACCGGTCTCGATCGCGTCGCGCGGATGGATTTCCGCAAAAGGTTCGGCGATATGGGCAGAAAGCCGCGCGCTCTTTCCGGTTCGAGTCATCGTGTGCCATTGGTCGCGGATGCGCCCGGTATTCAGCGTGAAGGGGTACTCGGCATTGGTGCGATCGGTTGCGGGCGGTTTGACCGCGACGAAGCGCGCCTTGCCATCGGGATGGAAGAAACCGCCCTCGGCAAAGAAGCGGGTGACGCTGGGTGCGGTCCCTGCGGCGTGCGGCCACTGAAAGGGCAACAGCTCCTCATAGGCGCCGCCGCTCATGCCGGCGCGCGCGCCGATGTCGAAATCGCGGCTGCCGTTATTTTCGAAGGCCGAAAGCGCGGCATGCTCCGCAAAGATTGCGTCCGGCGCATCAAAATCGAAGGCGCCAGCAAATCCCATGCGGCGCCCGACCTCCGCAAGCTGCCACCAGTCGGCCCTTGCATCGCCGGGGTTGTCGAGAAACGGCCGTTGCCTTGAAATGCGCCGTTCGGAATTGGTGACGGTGCCATCCTTCTCGCCCCAGCCGAGCGAGGGCAGAAGCACATCTGCGTGCCGGGTCGTGTCCGTCTCTTTCAGGATGTCCGACACGACGACGAAGGGACAGGCGGCGATTGCGCTTTCGACGCTGTCGGCATCCGGCATCGAGACGACGGGATTGGTCGCCATGATCCAGAGCGCCTTGATGCGCCCGTCGGCCACGGCGCGGAACATGTCGACTGCCTTCAGGCCGGGCCTTGCGGCGATGACGGGCGAGTTCCAGAAGCGCTGCACGCGATCCCGATCGTCGGCATTCTCGATCGCCATATGGGCGGCAAGCATATTGGCGAGACCGCCGACCTCGCGCCCGCCCATGGCGTTCGGCTGGCCGGTCAGCGAGAACGGTCCCATGCCGGGACGGCCAATGCGACCGGTCGCCAGGTGGCAGTTGAGGATTGCATTGACCTTGTCGGAGCCGGAGGAGGATTGGTTGACGCCCTGGCTGTAGCAGGTCACGACCTTCGGCGTCGTCTCGAATAGGCGGAAGAACTCCCTGATCTGCATGGCCGGCAGGCCAGTCCGTTCCAGGAGATCGTTGATATCAAGCGCTGCCGCCGCCGCAAAAGCTTCGGCGAAACCTTCGGTATGCGCGCCGATGTAATTCTGGTCGATTGCCGGACTTGTCGCGAGATGGGCAAGCAGTCCCATGAACAGCGCGACGTCGCCGTCCGGACGGATGGCGAGGTGCAGGTCGGCAATATCGCAGGTCATCGTCCGGCGCGGATCGATGACGACGATCCGCATGTTTGGCCGCGCCGTCTTTGCGGCGGCAAGCCGCTGGTAGATGACGGGATGACACCAGGCAAGATTGGAGCCGGTCAGGATCACCAGATCCGCAAGCTCGATATCCTCATAGGTCCCAGGCACCGTATCGGCGCCGAAGGCGCGGCGATGCCCCGCCACGGAGGAGGACATGCAGAGCCTTGAATTGGTGTCGATATTGCCGGAACCGATGAAGCCCTTCATCAGCTTGTTGGCAACGTAGTAATCCTCGGTCAGCAACTGGCCCGAGACGTAGAAGGCAACCGAATCCGGCCCGTGTTCGGCGATCGTTTCAGAAAAACGCCGGGCGACCAGATCAAGCGCTTCGTCCCAGCCGCTCCGTTCGCCTCCGATCTCGGGGTAGAGAAGCCGGCCATCGAGGTCGATGGTTTCGGCAAGGGCAGAACCCTTCGAGCAGAGCCGCCCGAAATTCGACGGATGCTCGGGATCTCCTTTGACGCTGATTGCGCCGGCCTCGTCGATCGTGGCGAGAACGCCGCAGCCGACGCCGCAATAGGGACAGGTGGTTTTGACCTCAGCCGCCATCTATTCCGCCGCCATCATCAGGCTTTCCAAGGCGATGAACAGCCGGCCGTCTTCGTTCAGCACCGGTATCGTCCGGACCTCGCCTTCGTCGGCGCCGAGCGCCTTGCCTGTTTCCAGCGAGATCACCCAGTTGTGCAGCGGGCAGGTGACTGACTTGGCGTGGACGATGCCCTGGGAGAGCGGGCCGCCCTTGTGCGGGCAGTGATCCTCGATGGCGAAGACCTCGTTTTCGGCCGTGCGGAAGACGGCAATCTTGCCCTGCGGCGTCTTCACGCAGCGCGCACCGCGTAGCGGGATATCGGAGATGTCACCGATTGCGATCCAGTTCATGTCCATCTCCTTATTCTGCAGCCTGCGGATAGCCGATCGTCGCCATCGGCTTGAACTCGTGCTTGTCCTTGCCGGAAACACGCTCCGACCAGGGGTCGACCTGGGCAAATTTTTGGCTGAAGACGAAGCGTTCGTAATAGGCTTTGCGCTTTTCGGCATCGCCCATGATCTGGCGGCGGATTTCCTCCAGGCCGACGCGCTTGGCCCACTTGTAGATCCGCTCGAGATAGCGGGCCTGCTCGCGGTACATCTGCGTCAGTGCCACGATATGCTCCAGCGCCTCGTCCTCGGTCCGGACAAGCCCAAGGACCTCCGTGCCCTTGATGTCGAGCCCGGCTGCACCGGCGAAATGGATCTCGAAACCGGAATCCACGCAGATCACGCCGATGTCCTTGCAGGTTGCTTCCGCGCAGTTGCGCGGGCAGCCGGACACGGCCATCTTCAGTTTGGCCGGCGTCCAGGAGCCCCACATGAACCTCTCGATGCGGATGCCGAGACCGGTGGAATCCTGCGTGCCGAAGCGACACCAATCAGAGCCGACGCAGGTCTTCACCGTGCGCAGACCCTTGGCATAGGCTTGGCCGGAGACGAAGCCGGCTTTGCCGAGATCGGCCCAGACGGCGGGCAGGTCTTCCTTCTCGATGCCGAGCAGGTCGATGCGCTGGCCGCCGGTGACCTTTACCATCGGGATTTCGAACTTATCGACGACATCGGCGATGGCGCGCAGCTCGTTCGAATTGGTGACGCCGCCCCACATCCGCGGAACGACGGAGTAGGTGCCGTCCTTCTGGATGTTGGCGTGCACGCGCTCATTGATGAAGCGCGACTGGTAGTCGTCGGCATATTCGTCGGGCCAGTCGCAGACCAGGTAGTAGTTGAGCGCCGGCCGACATTTGGCGCAGCCGCAGGAAGTCTTCCATTCGAGCTCCTGCATGACGGCAGGGATGCTCTTCAGACCCTTCGCCTTGATCAAGCGGCGGACATCGTCATGGCCGAGTTCGGTGCAGGTGCACATCGGCTGGACCGCAGCCGGGTTGTAGCTGTCGCCGAGCGTCAGTGCCATGAGTTGTTCGACGAGGCCGGTGCAGGAGCCGCACGAGGCGGATGCCTTGGTATGGGCGCGCACGTCATCGAGCGACGTCAGCCCTTTGCCCGAAATCGTCGAGGTGATTTTGCCTTTGCATACGCCGTTGCAGCCACAGATCTCCGCGTCATCCGGCAAGGCTGCAACGGCCGCCATAGGGTCCAGCGGCGACCCTCCCTGATAGGCCTGTCCGAAGATCAGCGTCTCGCGCATCTCCGAAATATCGGTTGCCTTCTTCTTCAGGTCATTGAACCAGGCACCATCGGCGGTTTCGCCGTAAAGCACGGTGCCGATGATCTTATTGTCCTTCAGCACCAGACGCTTGTAGACGCCGGCTGAAGCATCGCGCAGCACGATCTCCTCGCGGTCGTCGCCGTCGGCGAAGTCGCCGAGTGAATAAAGCTCGATGCCGGTGACCTTGAGCTTGGTCGGCGTATCCGCGTGAACGAAGGCGGGCGAGCGATCGCCGGAGAGATGCGCGGCGGCGATGCGGGCCATTTCATAGAGCGGCGCAACGAGGCCGTAGACCATGCCGCCGACCTCGGCGCATTCGCCGAGCGCAAGAATATCGCCGTCCGAGGTCTGCATGCCGGCATCGACGACGATGCCGCGATTGACCGCAATGCCGGCGTCCTTCGCCAGGCCGACACTCGGACGAATGCCGACGGCCATGACGACCAGTGTTGCCGGGATGATGCGGCCGTCGTCAAGCTCGATGCCCTCGACTTTGCCGTTGCCGACGATCGCCTTGGTATTGGCCTTGCAGATGACCTTGATGCCGCGTTCCTCGACCGCCTTCTGCAGCAAGTAGCCGGCGGCGGGGTCGAGCTGGCGCTCCATCAGCGTCGGCATGACATGCAGCACGGTGACGTCCATGCCGCGCTGGGCAAGGCCGGCGGCGGCTTCCAGGCCAAGCAGACCGCCGCCGATGACGACGGCCTTTTCGCGCGACTGAGCGGCAAGCAGCATCGCCTGCACGTCGTCGAGATCGCGATAGGTGATGACGCCGGGCAGATCCTTGCCGGGAACGGGAATGATGAAGGGCACGGACCCGGTTGCGATCACCAGCTTGTCGTAGCTTTCGGTGACGCCGTGGTCGGAGGTGACGGTCTTGGCGGCGCGATCGATGTTGACGATCTTGTGGCCCTTGTAGAGCATGATGCCATGCTTGATATACCAGCCGTCGCCGTGAATGATGATCTGTTCGTAGTCCTTTTCTCCTGAGAGAACCGGCGACAGCATGATGCGGTCGTAATTAACGCGCGGCTCGGCATTGAAGATCGTAACTTCATAGCGACCCGGCGCCTGCTCGAAGAGGTGCTCCAGCATGCGCCCGGGCGCCATGCCATTGCCGATGATGACAAGTTTTTCGGTCATATTTCCAGGTCCTTGATCAGGTTGCAGCCAGGGGCGCCGAGTGCCCTTGGCGCGACAGTTGCTTGACGGACAGGTGCATCCAGATGAGAGAGATCACGACGATCGCGAAGAGCAGCAGGAAACAGCTGGACCAAAGGCCGGTCATGTCCTTGAGGAGGCCAAAGGCGATCGGAAGGATGAAGCCGCCAAGGCCGCCCATCATCCCGACGATGCCGCCGACTGCGCCTACGTTTTCTGGGTAGTAGGCCGGAATGTGCTTGTAGACGGCAGCTTTGCCGAGGCTCATGAAGAACCCGAGCACGAAGATGACGACGATGAAGATGACGGGGGTGATACCGAAGGCCGGACCTGTCCCGGCCCCAGAAGCAGCCGGCAGCGAAAGGATGAGGGTGGCCACGGCCGATACGGCGAGCATCGTATACATCACGCTGCGCGCGCCCTTCTTGTCCGACAGCACGCCACCGAAGGCGCGGAAGATGCTGCCCGGGATGGAGTAGGCGGCCGCGATCATGCCGGCGGTTTCCAGGTGGAAACCGTAGACGCCGACCAGATAGCGCGGCAGCCACAGCGACAGGGCGACGAAACCGCCGAAGGCGAAGAAATAGTAAAGCGAGAAGCGCCAGACCTGGACGTTCTGCAGCGGCGCGAATTCCTCGGCAAAACTCTTGGTGGCGACGCGGCGTTCGCGGCGGAGACGGTAGGCCGGATCATCGGTCGTGGTGAACCAGAAGACGATTGCCATCAGTGCCAGACAGACGGCCCAGATCTCGGCAACCGCCTGCCAGCCCCATGCGAGCAACACGAAAGGCGCAGCGAATTTGGTCACAGCCGCGCCGACATTGCCGGCACCGAAGATGCCGAGCGCGGTTCCCTGCTTCTCAGCCGGGAAGAAAGGCGAGACATAGGCGACACCGACCGCGAAGGAGCCGCCGGCCAGGCCGACGCCAAGGCCGGCGATCAACATCTGCGTATAAGTCTGGGCGTAGGAGAGCAGGAAAGTCGCCAATGCGGCGGCCAGCATGGTGAGCGTGTAAACGAGACGGCCACCGTAGCGCCCCGTCCAGATGCCAAGGACGATGCGCACGAGCGAGCCGGTCAGCACGGGGGTGCCGACCAGCAATCCGAACTCGGCCTCGTTCAGCCCGAGATCCTGCTTGATGCGAATGCCGATGATCGCGAAGATCGTCCACACGGCAAAACAGAGGGTGAAGGCTACAGTGGAGATCCACAATGCTTTGGCTGGTTCGCCGGCCGACATGGGCTGTGCTTTCTCGATGACAGACATAACTTCTCCGGGGCCCGACAAGGTCGTGCCGATCCATCGCTGAGGGTTAAAACAAAAAGCCGCTGGTCAGGACGCGCATACACGAGGTGCGCGAAATTTCCTGATCAGCGGCTTTGCTGGTGGCGCCCGCCGTTGGACGCCGAATTCTTGGGCCTTCTAGCCCTGTTGCCTGGAAGCAATCCGTATGCCGGCTTGCTCAAGCTTAGATTACATCTTCGATCTGAAGGGGTAACCTCTGTGTCTCCTATGAGCGCCTATCGCGCGCTCATTCTGCGCTGATCGCCATTGACCGGTGCAATAATCACAATGCAAACCGCGTGCCAGTTTGTTGTCACTTGTGCAAGCTGTTGAATGTAAATCATATTATTCAAAAATCTGACGGATGCATGTTTTTCAGGCCGCCATCAGTCGTGCAAATCTTTTGTGCGCTTGTTGTGAGACAGGCAGATCCTTGCTGGCGTTTTGTGCAGGCCGGCGTCAATCAGGCCTCGTCGTCGGACATGAAGGGCAGGGCGCTTTTAACGGCAAAGCCTGCGACATAATCAGGCAACCTAGCCGGGTCGAAGACGTGGCCGTCCATGAAGCGGTCGCCCTCGTCGCCGCCTTCGATGCGGATATCGGCATCGTCGGGTGCGTTGCCGTCGCCGAGAGCCCTCCGGTAGAGATCCGGGCGGTAAGCGGATGCTGCGGCCCTTGCCATGTTAAGGCTGACCTCGGCCTGTCCCCAGCGGATCATCTGGCTGTAAATCCACAGCGCATGGCTTGGCCGGGGATAATTGGCGAAGCCGGAATGGAACATGAAATAATCGGTGATGATGCGGCGGTTACCTTTTGCGTCGAGGCTGAATTCGCCGGCGAGCACACGGCGAATAATCTCGACGGGGGCAGCGATATAGCGCGGGTCGGCAAGAGCTGCCGCCAGCGCGTCGTGATTTTCCGGCCGGTCGCACCAGCGGGCTGCCGCGTCGAGGGCCACGATCAGCCGGGAAACGGTTTCCGGATGGCTTTCCGCCCAGTCCGGCCGCATGCCGATGACCTTTTCCGGTGCCGACGGCCAGATATCCTGTTTGGCGGCGACGATGCGGCCGACGCCGCGCTCCGAAGCGACCATGTTCCACGGCGCACCGACGCAGAAACCGTCGATCGCACCGGCTGCCAGCGCATCCGAAGTCATGGGCGGCGGCACGACCACGAGCTTGACGTCCTTGTCGGGATCGATGCCGCCGGCCGCCAGCCAGTAGCGGAATTCGTAATTGTGCGAGGAGAAGGGATAGGTGACCCCGAAAGTCGGCAGCGGCTCGCCGCGGGCCTTCATTGCCGCCAATGTTTTTGCCAGGGCGCGGGCATTGTCGAGCGTGCTTGCCGTTTCCGGCAATCCCACGTCATTCCGCATCCTGTCGAAGAGCCGCGTCGACAGTGTGATCGCGTTGCCGCCGCGCCCCAGCGAAAATGGTGTGATCGTCGGTGAGGGATTGGAGCCGAGGCCGAGCATGGAGGCGACGGGCATCGGCGACAGCATGTGGGCAATGTCGAACTGGCGGAATGCCAGGCGGTCACGCACATTCGCCCAGGAGACGTCCTTGACGAGATCGAGCGTCAGGCCTTCCTTCCGCGCGAAGCCGAATTCTGCGGCGGCAATCAGCACCGATGCATCGACGAGCGGAATGAAACCGGCCCGCAGTACTTTCGGTCCTTCGTTGTTCACCCGCACGGGCGAGGGCAGCTCGCCGCCGGAGTTGGAGGTCGTTGTCATCATATCCACTCCGGTTTCCTCCGGAAATTCATCAGGTCGGCCATTACATCAACAGCCCAGCGGCAGTGACGACGCTCTGGGCGATTTCCGACATCTTCTTCTTTTCGTTCATCGCTGTCTGGCGCAGCAGGGCGAAAGCCTCTTCCTCCGACAGGCCGCGCATCTTCATCAATATGCCCTTGGCGCGCTCGACCAGCTTGCGTTCCTCCAGCGCGGAGCGGGCATCGGCAAGCTCTCGCCGTAGCCGGTTGAAGGCATTGAAGCGGCTGACGGCCATGTCGAGGATCGGTTTGACGCGTTCCTTCTTCAATCCGTCGACGATATAGGCCGAGACGCCCGCATCGACGGCAGCCTCGATCGAGGCCGTGTCGGAGCGATCGACGAACATGGCGATCGGGCGGCTGACGGTGCGCGTCAGCTGGAACAAGTGCTCCATCATGTCGCGGTTAGGATTTTCGATATCGATGATGATCACGTCGGGCATCAGCGTTTCGATGATTCGCGCGATGCCGTTGACCTCGTGGACCACGGTGACGCGCACATGCCCTGCCTCGCGCAGGCCTTCTTCGATGATGGAGGCGCGAATGGCATTTTCGTCGATCACCAGAATTGTCAGATCGAGATGCGTCATTGCTATATTCATGACGCAGTGCAGCAAATTTAGCAAGGCGTCCGCCTGAAAAATGTGCAAAAATAGGTGTGCGCAAAAAATAATCAAATTGCCGAAATTTCGGGCGGGATCAATACGCCACGTCGGCAAGGTCTTCAGGGCTGCGGTATTTCGGATGTGAAATGGGGAACGTCATAGCCGCGCTTGACCTGTGGCCGCGCCGCAAGCCCGAGATACCATCGCTTGACGTTCGGGAATGCATTCAGGTCGATCTCGTGGCGCTTAAAACGGGAAACCCAGGGCCAGACTGCCATGTCGGCGATGGAATAGTCGTCGACGAGATAGTCGCGGTCTGCGAGCCGCACGTTCAGCGTTTCATAGAGGCGGCGAGTGTCCCTGCGAAAGAGATCCTCTGCGAACGGCGCTTGGCCTGCATTATAGGTCAGGAAATAATGGGCGTTGCCGAGCGTCGGCCCGAAGCCGCCCATCTGCCACATCAGCCATTCGATCGTGTGATGCCGGGCGGCACCCTGCAGGGGCAGGAAGCGGCCGGTCTTCTCGGCGAGGTAGAGCAGGATGGCGCCGGATTCGGCAAGCGTGATGCCGGTCTCGTGATCGATGATAACAGGAATCTTGCCGCCCGGATTGATGGCGAGATAGTCCTGCTGGAATTGATCGCCCTTGGTGATGTCGACCGTGTGGGGACGATAGTGGAGGCCGAACTCTTCGAGCGCGATGGATACTTTGAGCCCGTTCGGCGTGGTCCAGGTATAGAGGTCGATCATTGGGGGTTCAATCGAACATCATTTCGTCGACCGGCAGCTTCGTCATTCCGAAGCGCCCGGTGACATCGTCGAGGCCAGAGAACATGTCCCGCAGAGTTTGCACAATCGTCTCGACGCGGGGGTCAATGACGCGATAGACGATCGCTTTGCCATCGCGGCGTCCTTCGATCACGCCGGCCTCGCGAAGCTCGCTCAATTGCTGGGAAAGCGTCGGCTGGCGGATACCGAGTTCGTCCTCCATCGCCGAGACCGAGGCTTCTGTCTCCATGAGATAGCAGACAATCGCCAGGCGGTTGGCGTTGGCGATCAGCTTCAGCAATTCGCTTGCTGCGCCGACATCGCGGCAGACTCTGGAGGAAACGGGCTTCGTCAAAGGTGTCGTCCTTGAAGGTTCTATAAAAAAGTAAAGTGACGGCGCCGAATTTTCAACTCCGGCTCGCTCACTTCGCTCGATCTGGTAAAAGATTTCATTGCCTATCGATTTTATGGGATTTCAAAGGCGATTTTCTCCTGCTGACGACAATCGCTTCCTCGTAATCAATTTATAAAAAAGTAAATTGACTGCTATGAGCCACGCCATCGGTTGCACAGAATGAAAATTGGTGTTCACCCCAACAATCTGCATCTTCGCCTCGCGCGGCTCTGGCCCGGCGCCTTTGTCGATCTGCAGCCGATATTCGTCTCCTATGCCGAAGGCCGCGATACCGCGGTGCTGCTGGAACGTGGCGAGATCGATCTCGGCGGCACCGGCTCGACGCCGCCGATCGAGGCGGATATGCGCGGGCTTGCCGTCGAATATATCGCTGCCTCCGCGCCGCGCCCGGCCAACGGCGCCATCTTCGTCAGGAGCGACAGTTCGATCGGCTCCGTCGCTGAGCTGAAAGACCGCCGGATCTCGCTGATCGACGGTTCGTTTCACACCTATCTCCTGGCCCGCAGCCTCGAAGGTGAGGGGATGAGCCTGCCCGATGTCGAGCGGGTCGAAAGCGGCGCGCGCGATTCGCTCGCCGACCTGCTCGAAAGGCGCGTCGATGCCTGGGTCGCCATGTCGCCGCGTCTCGAAAAGGCGCTGGAGCGCGACGACGTCAGGTTGATCGTCCGCTGCGGCGCGGCCATTCCCAACCGTTCGCTTTTCTGGACACTGCAGCGGAACGGTCTTTCGGCGACGGAGACCCGGGCGATCGTCTCCGAACTCAGCCGGATCGGCACCGAGATCGCCGCCGATCCGCGCGCCGCCGCCGGACTTCTTGCATCTGGCGACCGCGGCGGATCTGGCAACCGCGGCGGAACGGATGTCGATGCCTGGGAAAAGGTGGTGCGCTCGCGAGACTTCACGGTGTTTCCGATCGACGACGAGATCATTGCCGAACAACAGGAAGAGGCCGACACGCTGCTGCGTCACGGCCATTTCGCCAAGCCCATCGTGCTGAAACGCCCGGAAATGACGAAATAACAAGGAATCGGGAGATGAACGTTTTCTGGTACATGTGCGCGCCCGACGGCGCCTATCCCTGGCAGCCGGAAGGCTCACGTCAGGTCGACTACGGCTATTACAAGCAGCTTGCCCAGGCCTATGACCATCTGGGTTATACCGGCGCCCTGTTTGCGACCGGCGCCCATGACGTCTGGGTGCTGGCGAGCGCACTGCTTGCTCATACCGAGCGGCTGCGTTTTCTGGTTGCCATCCATCCTGGCCTCGTTGCTCCGACATTGCTTGCCAAGATGGCGGCGACCTTTCAGGAGTTCGCCCGCGGCCGGCTGCTGATCAATGTCGTCTCCGGCGACGCCAAGATGCTCGGCGCCTATGGGATGATGTTACCGCATGACGAGCGCTACGACATGGCGGAGGAGTATCTTCAGCTTTGGCACCGGCTCTTTGCCGGCGAGAGCGTTACCCATCAGGGCAAGTATTTCTCGACGGATGGCGCCAAGCTCGCCTTGCCGGTCGGCGAGAGCATCGCACCGCCGCCGCTCTGGTTCGGTGGCTCCTCGGATAAGGCGCTTGAAGTCGCGGCGAAACATGTGGACACCTATCTCTCCTGGGGCGAGACGCCCGCCCAGATCGGCGAGAAGGTCGAAGCGGTAAAGGCGCGGGCCGCCCACTACGGCCGTGAACTGGAATATGGCATCCGTCTCTACGTCATCGTTCGCGACACCGACGAAAAGGCCTGGGAGGCGGCGGCCGATCTCTATAGCCGCATGGATGATGCGGCGATCACCGCTAACCAGCGTTTCGTCGCAAGAAGCGATTCCGTCGGCCAGCAGCGCATGACAGCCTTGCACGGCGGCCTCAAGCCGGAAAACCTGCGCGATCTCGAAGTTGCACCGAACCTCTGGGCCGGCATCGGCCTGGTGAGGCCCGGCCCCGGCACGGCGATCGTCGGTTCGCCGGATACGGTTCTGCGCACGCTCGAAGCCTATCAAAAGGCTGGTGTCGATACTTTCATTCTTTCTGGCATGCCGCTGCTTGAGGAAGCCTATCGTTTCGGCGAAAAGGTGCTGCCGCGGCTCGATGTCAGCAGGGAGGTCTCGAAGGCGCGGAACTACACCTGGTCGACGCTATTCGATCGCGATCTTTCGACCGTCAAGAATGCCTGATCCTCTCGCCAGAAGGTAAGTGTTGTGGCCACGAGTGAATTTCATCCGATCGAACAGACCGCTCCGGACAGCGGGGTGGCAGCGCGCCTGCTGCGGGTGATCGAAGCGGTTCTCGGCATTGCGGCGGCACTCGTTCTCGCCGTGCTGCTCTTGATGGTGCTCGTCACAGTCTGCCTGCGCTATTTCTTTAGCGCCGGCTTCATTGGCGCCGAGGATCTTGGTATCTGGCTGCATGTCGGCCTTATCGCGCTCGGCGCGCCGCTCAGCCTCAACAGCGCGCTTGCCATGCGCCTCGACGTCTTCGTCAAGATGCTGCCGGAAAGCCTGCAGAAGGTCACGCCGATCGGCGCCGACGTCTTCACCGTGCTTTCAGCGCTGATTCTGAGCTTCGGCGGCAGCGAGATCATGACGATGCTTGGCGGCGTCTCGCCGACGCTCGGCGTGCCGGAATGGATCCGCTTCGGTTTCCTCGGCGCCGGCGGCGCGCTGATCCTTGTCGTGCTGCTTTTGCAGCGCATCGCCGAAGGCAAGATCCTGCCGGTTTTGCTCTCGCTTGCCGTCGGTGTCGCGCTCTATGCCGGCATCCCGCATGTCTCGCTCGATCTCGACTGGCCGCCGAGCATTTTTCTCGGACTAATCGCCGCGGTCGGTCTCGTGCTTGCTGCGCCGCTGCCGCACGCCTTTCTTGCCGCAGCCTATGTCGTCATCGCCTTCGGCAGCAGCCTGCCGGAGCCGGCGATCGTTTCCGCCACCGTCACCGGCATCTCGAAATTCCTGCTGCTCGCCATTCCCTTCTTCCTGCTCGCCGGCGGCCTGCTGACGGCCTCCGGTGTCGCCAACCAGCTCGTGCGCTTCGCCGCCGCCATGGTCGGTCATCGCCGGGCCGGGCTGGCGCAGACGACGCTGTTGACCAGCGTTCTCTTTTCCGGCGCCTCCGGCTCGTCCGTCGCAAATGCCGCCTTCGGCGCGTCGACCTTCCAGCCCGAGCTGGTCAAACACGGCTACAGGCCGGCGCAGGCGGCGGCCATCATCGCCTCGACATCGGTTCTCGACAATGTCATCCCGCCGTCGATCGCCTTCTTGATCCTTGCGACCGCGACCAATCTTTCCGTCGGCTCGCTGCTTGTCGGCGGCTTCTTCGCCGGCGGCCTGATGGCCATATGCCTTGCGGTCGCCATCCATCTGAGCGTGCGCGAGCAGGTGCCCTTGCCGCGCGCAAATGCGAGACAGCGCTGGCAATCGGCGGTCCAGGCGATCCCAGCCTTCGGGCTCGGCGTCATCGTCGTCGTCGGCATCCGCATCGGCATCGTCACGACCACGGAAGCGGCCGCGCTTGCCGCTTTCTACACGCTGCTGCTCGGCATCGGTGCGCGGCTCGGCATTCTCTCGCTCTATGCCGCCTTTCGCCAGGCAGCAGTTGAAGCGGCGGCAATCGGTCTCCTCATCGGCACGGCCGGCCCCTTTGCCTTCCTGCTGGCTGTCGACGACGTGTCCGGGCTGATCTCGCATCTGACGACGGCACTCGGCGGCAGCGCGCTTGCGGTCATCCTGCTGTCGAACGTCATCCTGCTGGTTGTCGGCCTCGTTCTCGATATCGGCGCCGCGATCCTGCTCTTCGGCCCGATCCTGCTGCCGGCAGCGGTCGCCGCCGGCATCGATCCCATTCAGTTCGGCGTGATCATCGTCGTCAACCTGATGATCCACGGACTGACACCGCCGCTCGGCATGCTGATCTTCGTCGTCAGCGGCGTCACGCGCATTCCCGCCTCAGAGCTCTTCCGGGCGGTGGTTCCCTATCTGCTCGCTCTCCTGGTCTCGCTCGCAATCCTCTGCGCCTGGGCCATCATCTTCTCGTAAACAGGACAACCCCATGGACAATTTCAATCGACGCCATTTCCTGAAGACCGCTGCTCTCACCGGAACGGTGCTTGCAGCGCCCGCTTTCGTCCGCACCGCCGCCGCCCGCACGACGACGATCACGATCGCTTCGCTGCTCGGCGACGACAAGCCGGAAACGAAGATCTGGGTGAAGATCGGCGAACTGGTCGAAGCGAAGCTGCCCGGCCAGTTCAAGTTCAATATCGTCAGGAACGGTGCGCTCGGCGGCGAGAAGGAGGTGGCCGAGGGCGTGCGCCTCGGCTCCATCCAGGCCAGTCTCTCGACGGTCTCGTCGCTCTCCGGCTGGGCACCGGAACTGCAGATCCTCGATCTGCCCTTCCTCTTCCGCGATGCCGACCATGTCCGCAGGACCGTTGGTGGTGATGTCGGCGCCGATCTCAAGCAGAAACTGCAGGCGCAGAATTTCGTCGTCGGCGATTTCATCAATTACGGCGCCCGCCATCTCCTGACCAAGGAGCCGGTGACGCGGCCGGAGCAGCTAAAGGGCAAGCGCATTCGTGTCATCCAGAGCCCGCTGCACACCAAGCTCTGGAGCGCATTCGGCACGACGCCGATCGGCATTCCGATCACCGAGACCTACAATGCGCTCGCAACCGGTGTCGCGGACGCGATGGACCTGACCAAATCGGCCTATGCCGGCTTCAAGCTCTATGAGGTCGTGCCTGACATGACCGAGACCGGCCACATCTGGGCATCCGGCGTCATCTACTATGCCTCGACCTTCTGGGCCGGCCTCAATGACGATCAGAAGGCGGTGTTCCAGCAGGCATCCAGCGAAGGAGCTGCCTATTTCAACCAGCTGATCGTCGACGACGAGTCCAAATCCGTCGAGACGGCACTTGCCAACGGCGGAAAGCTCCTGAAGCCGGAAGCCTTCGACGAATGGCAGAAGGGCGCCCAAGGCGTGTGGGACGATTTCGCGCCTGTTGTCGGCGGCATCGACAGGATCAAATCCGTTCAGGCGGCCTGAGCGAGGGGCGGCGGTTCTCCTGCAGCTTTGAACGGAGACCGATGGAAAAACCATCGGTCTCTTCATCGCGCGCACTTGCCGGAAAAATAATGCCGGAGCAGGCCGGAAATCGAAAGAGCATGCCTTCGGTGATCGTGGTATATGACTTACTTAAAATCCTGGAATGGGAAGTTTTTACCTTCGGCCGGTGCGGTCCTGTTGACCGCAATCTCGCGACCGCTTCCGGCGGACGGATCCCATGGCCTCGATTTGAAATAAACAACATTGAACACAAGGCTTTGGAGGGCCGACCATGAGCTTACGTATCAACGATATTGCCCCCGATTTTACCGCCGACACCACGCAGGGACCGATCAGCTTCCATGATTGGATCGGCAGCGGCTGGGCCGTCCTGTTCTCGCATCCGAAGAATTTCACGCCGGTTTGCACGACCGAACTCGGCGCCATGGCCGGCCTTGCGGGGGAGTTTACCAAGCGTGGCGCCAAGATCATCGGAATCTCCGTCGATCCTGTGGAAAGCCATGCCAAGTGGAAGAACGACATCAAGACCGCCACCGGCTTCGACGTTGAATATCCCCTGATCGGTGACAAGGACCTCAAAGTCGCCAAGCTTTACGACATGCTGCCGGCCGGCGCCGGCGAGAGCTCGGAAGGCCGCACGCCTGCCGACAACGCGACGGTGCGTTCGGTCTTCATCATCGGTCCCGATAAGAAGATCAAGCTGATCCTGACCTATCCGATGACGACGGGCCGCAATTTCAATGAGATCCTGCGCGCTATCGATTCCATCCAGCTGACGGCCAAGCACCAGGTGGCCACACCGGCGAACTGGAACCAGGGTGATGACGTCATCATCACTGCCGCGGTGTCCAACGAAGACGCGATCACGCGTTTCGGCGCCTTCGATACGGTTCTGCCCTATCTCAGGAAGACCAAGCAGCCGACGGCCTGATCCCGGCTCTCGAACCTCTACAAGCCGTCGCGAAAACATCTTCGCGGCGGCTTTTCTTTGTGGTGCTGATAGCGGTGAAGTGTCGGCCGTAACCGATCGAACCTTAGGTGATGGCTTTGCGGGCTCTCACCGCGTCGCCGAATGCCTGAAACAGCGCACGATTCACAGGGTTGGTTTGGGGATCGTATTCGGCGTGCCATTGCACGCCGAGCGCAAATCCCGGCGCGTCTTTGAACCGTATCGCCTCGATCGTCCCGTCCTCGGCAATTCCTTCGGCAACGACCCTCTCGCCAAGTTCGAGGATGCCCTGTCCATGTAGCGAGTTCACCCGGATCGTCTCTCGGCCGAGAATGCGCGCAAACATCCCGTCCTGGATAAGTCGAACATCGTGACGATCGCCGAAAACGATGGCGGGGTCGGGATGGATTTCGCCGGTCTCCAGGCGCGGCATTCGGTGGTTCATGCGTCCTGGCAATTCCCGGATTTCAGGATGCAACGAGCCGCCGGCGGCGACGTTCATTTCCTGAAAACCGCGGCATATACCGAAAACAGGAACGCCTTGCGCAACACAGGCTTCAATCAATGGTAGCGCCAGCCCGTCACGATCTTCATCGTAAGGTTCGTGCTTGGGATCAGGCACCATGTTGAAGCGGCTGGGATGGACATTAGCTCTGGCGCCCGTCAGCAGAATGCCGTCGACGACAGCCAGCAGATCCGCGATATCGGCTAGTTTAGGATTGCCGGCAAACATCAGCGGCAAGGCTTCGGCAACATCGGCCACTGCTCGCAGATTATTTTCTCCGACAAGCTGGGCCGCAAAGCGGCTTTCGACGATGCGGGCGTTCCCGATGATGCCGATTACAGGTCTCGTCATTGCTGGCCACACCCCAAGTCGCAACGCCAGCTGCTGCCCAAACCGTCAAGATCCGCGGGCAGGTGATCTGCAACGACGCGAAGCGGGAACCGGCCTTTGGCTGGCTGCGGGCCCGGTTGTCACTATGGATATCCTTTGCCGCAATGACGGTGCAAGAGCTATCGCAGCCGATGCTCAATCCGGAACGGGAAGGGCGCGCTGGTTGTAGAGGATCTTGCGGATGCGCGCCTGCTCCTCTTCGGAGAGCTTACTGTTGTCGGTGCCAAGATCGGCGCCGACCGCCAGGCCGCGTTGGACACCAGGCCGTGCGCCGACCTCCTCGAACCATCGCTTGAAATGCTTGAACTCGTCGATGTCCTGACCCTGTGCCTGCCAGTTGACGGTCCAGGGATAGCTGACGATATCGGCGATTGTGAATTCCTCACCGGCCAGATAGCGCCGGTCGCGAAGCCGCATGTTGAGAACGCCGTAGAGGCGGTTGGCTTCGTCCGTGAAGCGCCGCACCGCATAGGACTGGTCGCCTTCGCGATCGCCAAGGCGACGGAAATGACCGGCTTCGCCGAGTTTCGGCCCCTGGTTCGCCATCTGCCAGATCACCCATTGCGTGACCTCGTATTTGCCGCGCAGATCCTGCGGCCAGAATTTACCGGTCTTCTCGGCGAGATAGAAGAGGATCGCGCCGGATTCGAACACGCTCAACGGACCGTCGCCATCGGCAGGCTCGTGATCGACGATGGCCGGCATGCGGTGATTGGGGTTGAGTTTGAGATAATCAGGTTTGAATTGGTCGCCCCGGCCGATATTGACCGGCACCAGCCGGTAGGGCGTGCCGGTTTCCTCCAGGAAGATCGAAACCTTCTTGCCGTTCGGCGTCGGCCAGTAGTGGAGATCAATCATCTGCTTATCCTCGTTCGCTTAGATAGTCCTGGTGAAGAGGATGACGCTGCGACCGTGGCAGGTCGAATATATCTGTTCCAAAATTGCTGGCGAAATTAGAAACCTGGTGCAGAGAGGGAAATGGGGGAAGCTTCCTACCCGTATCGATGGTATTGAGAATTCAGCGTCGCGATGGAAGTTCGAACCCGCCGAGATCCGATGATAGGCCGGAAACGTCAGTCCGACATGGGGAGGGGATCGGCGAAAGCCATGCTTTCGCTCTGCCTTGTGTTTTCCCAACTGGACACGGTAAAGGCCCAGCCGGAAGGAAGCGCTGGGGCGCCGGCCTGTCTCTATTCGGGGCCCTCGGCGTCGGAATCGGGTGAGACGCTTTGCATCCGTAAGGACAGTTTCAATCGAGACCTTTGCGTCGCGATCGAGCATTTCGCCAGCGCCAATCAATTGCCGCCGGATTATTTCGCCCGTCTCATCTGGCGGGAAAGCACCTTTCGCCCCGATGCAGTCAGCTTCAAAGGAGCGCAGGGGATTGCGCAGTTCATGCCCGGAACGGCGAAACTGCGCGGTCTTGAAGACAGCTACCAGGTGTTGGAAGCGCTGCGGAAATCGGCGCAATATCTCGACGAATTGCGCAATCGTTTCGGCAATCTCGGCCTTGCCGCCGCCGCCTATAATGCCGGCGAAAACGGACTTTCCTCTTACCTAGCGTCAGGGAGATTACCTTACGAGACACGCGGTTACGTCCTGGCAATCACCGCGCATACGATCGAGGAATGGAAGGATAATCCTCCGGAAGATGCGGCTGCCCCGCTCGACAAGGACAAGTCCTTCCTCGATGCTTGCGTGGCGCTTGCGGAGAGACGGACGTTGAAGGACACGCCCTGGCGTCAGGAGGGTGAATGGGCGCCCTGGGGCGTCCAGCTTGCGGCGAATGCGAATGTCGCGGTAGTCAGGCGCATGTTTCTCGATGCAGTGCAGGATCTGCCCGCGCCCCTGAATGCGGAGCAGCCGCTGATCCTGCGTCAGCGCGATCGCAGCTTTGGTTTTCGCCCGCGTTATGCTGCCCGCATCGGCCGGCAGACACGCCTGGAAGCCAACGACCTCTGCAACCAGATCCGCAAACAGGGCGGCACCTGCCTTGTTTTCAGGAACAGCGGGCCTGGTTGAGCCGAATTGATCACGAAAAGTCTGCTTGCGGGATCACCCAAGCGCAGCATATTCGACACGGAAATGCAAAGGGAGGAACGATGATGCGGGTTTTGGTAATCGGGGCAACGGGCCATGTCGGAACCTATCTCGTTCCCCGTCTGGTGGAAGCCGGCCACGACGTCGTTACGATCAGCCGCGGCACAGCAAAGCCTTATACGGCAAACCACGCCTGGGCTGCCGTCGATCAGCGTCAGATGGATCGGACAGCCATGGAGCGGACGGGTGATTTCGGCCCGGCCGTGCGTGGTGTGAAAGCCGATATCGTCATCGACATGATCTGCTTCTCGCTGGAAAGTGCCGAGCACCTGGTGACGGCTCTGTCGGGGCATGTCGGTCATTTCCTGCATACCGGCACGATCTGGACGCACGGCCACCCGACAGCCGTGCCGACACTGGAAGAGGCGCCGAAATTTCCCTTCGGCGAGTACGGCACGCAGAAGGCGGCGATCGAAACCTATCTGCTGCAGCAGGCAAGGCTGCGCGGATTTCCGGCAACCATCATCCATCCCGGCCATATTGTTGGTCCCGGCTGGGCGCCGCTCAATCCGGCAGGCAATTTCAACCTGCAGGTCTTTTCGACCCTTGCCCGCGGAGAGGTCCTGGCGCTGCCCAATTTCGGCCTGGAGACCGTTCATCACGTCCATGCCGATGACGTGGCGGCGATGTTCATGGATGCGATCGCCAACTGGAACACGTCGACCGGCGAAAGTTTTCACGCGGTTTCGGAGCAGGCATTGACCCTTCGCGGCTATGCCGAATCAATGTCTCGCTGGTTCGGGCACGAGCCGAAGCTCAGCTTCGCGCCATTCGACGCCTGGGCCGAAGGTCAGACGGCTGAGGATGCGCAGGCGACCTGGGAGCATATTGCCCGCAGCCCGAATTGCTCGATCGCCAAAGCGAGGCGCCTGCTGGGTTACACCCCAAGATACACGTCCCTGCAGGCGGTGCAGGAATCGGTTGGCTGGCTGGTCGGGCAGGGGCGGATCAAGCCCTGACCCCGCTCTAACGGATCAGAATAGCCCTGAAATCATTGACGTTGGTTCCGGTCGGGCCGGTTTCGAAGAGATCACTGGTGGTCGCAAAGCCCGAATAGCTGTCATTGCCGTCGAGCAGCCGGCGCGGATCGAGCCCGGCGGCGCGAAGGCGCCTTGCCGTGCCGCCATCGGCAAAAGCGCCGGCATTGTTCTCCGAGCCGTCGATCCCGTCCGTGTCGGCGGCGAGGATATGAATGCCCACCTGTCCGTCGATCGCAAGCGCCATGGCGAGCGCGAATTCGCCATTACGTCCGCCCTTGCCGCCCTTGGCTCTCAGTGTCACCGTCGTCTCGCCGCCGGAAAGGATGACGACCGGCTTGGAAAACGGCCTGTTGCGGCCCAATACCTCGCGGGCAATCGCCGCATGCACCAGCGCCACGTCGCGCGATTCCCCCTCGATTGCATCCGAAAGGATCGCCGGCTCGATCCCCTGCGACTTCGCCAGTGCGGCCGCCGCATCCAGCGAAACGCCGGCGGAGGCGATGATGTGATGCGCGTGCCGCAGGAAGACCGGATCGTCCGGTCGCGGTGCATCGGCCTTCGGCGAGTTCAGATGGTCGAATGCGGCCTGCGGCAGCTGCAATCCGTATTGCCTGATGATCTCGAGCGCATCGTGCCGTGTCGAACCATCAGGGACCGTCGGCCCGGAGGCGACATGGGCCGGGTTGTCGCCGGGAATGTCGGAGACGATCAGACTGACGACCCTCGCTTTGGTCGCTGCTGCAAGTCTTCCGCCCTTGATGGTGGAGAGATGCTTGCGCACGACATTCATTGCCGAAATCGGTGCGCCCGAGGCAAGCAGCATTTCGTTGAGCGCAATCTCGTCTTCGAGGGTCAGCCCGTCCGGCGGGGCGGGCAGCAGCGCCGAGCCACCGCCGCAGATCAGCGCGATCACCAGATCGTCTTCCGTCAGACCGTTCACCGTCTCCATCAGCCGCTTTGCGGCGGTAAGGCCAGCCGCATCCGGCACCGGATGGGCGGCCTCGAAGATCTCGATGCCGCGTGTCTCGCAGCCATAGCCGTAGCGGGTGACCACCAGACCCTCGAGCGCTCCGTCCCAGACGCTTTCGAGCGCCCGCGCCATCTGCGCCGCGCCCTTGCCGGCGCCGATCACCACGGTCCTTCCCTTCGGCCTATCAGGCAGGTTCGCCTTGATGCCAGTCAGCGGATCGGCGGCGCGAACCGCCGCGTCGAACAGGCTTTTCAGAAAATCGCGGGGAGCTGATATCGTCATCGGTGGTCTCTGCTGCCTCGGTGTCGATGTGGGATTGTTCGTTATTCTCGGCCTGCAGGATCAGCAGGGTGCGCTGGCCGCACCATAGCCTACGGCATAATTCCTCAAATCGGAATCGATCGAAGGATAAAATTATGCAGCAATTCAAAGTGCTACAGCGTCAGTCGGCGAGGGCCGCCAGGATCCGAACCCAGGATCGTATGCCTTTATGAAAACTGGAGAGATCGTATTTTTCGTTCGGGCTGTGGACGCGGTTGTCGAAGCGGGCGAAGCCGACGAGGAGGGCATCGCAGCCGAGCCGGCGTTTGAATTCGCCGATGATGGGGATCGAGCCTCCGGTGCCGGCAAGGGCAGCTTCGCATTGCCATTCCGTCGAAAGCGCCTGAAGCGTCCTGGTGAGAAACGGACTGTCGATCGGCATGACGGTTGCCGGCGAAAACCCGTAATCCCTGAAGCTGACCGAACAATCCCTAGGGATACGTGCGCGCACGTGCCGCTGGAAGGCATCACGGATCGTCTGAGGATCTTGCCCTTCAACCAGGCGAAACGAAATCTTGGCGCTTGCCTTCGCCGGAATGACGGTCTTGAAGCCTTCTCCTGTATAGCCGCCACTCATGCCGTTGATTTCGCAACTCGGCCGCGCCCAGATCTGTTCGAGGACGGAACGGCCTGTCTCGCCGGCCGGATCTCTCAGGCCGATATCGCCGAGAAAGGCCTCCTCGTCGAAGGGCAGTCTTTTCCACAGCGCCTTGATGGCGTCGGGGAGCTCTTTCACGCCATCATAAAAACCCTCGACCGCGACGCCGCCATCGGCTCGCCGCAGGCTCGAAACCACGTCTGACAGCACCTGAAGCGGATTGCGCGCGGCATTGCCGAACATGCCGGAATGCAGGTCTAGATTGGCGCAGGTGACCTCGATTTCCGTGGTGTAGATACCACGCAGCATCGTTGTGACGGCAGGCGTTTCGCGATCCCACATATCCGTGTCGCAGACGAAAACCGCATCGGCCTTCAACTCGTCCGCCGTGGCATCCAGAAAGGGTGCGAGGCTCGGGCTGCCGGCCTCTTCCTCGCCTTCGAACAGCATGCTCACCTGCACCGGCAGTTTTCCGGTGACGCTCTTCCATGCACGGCAGGCTTCGACGAAGGTCATCAACTGTCCCTTGTCGTCGGACGCGCCGCGCGCCACGATCGCGGTATCGCCGTTCGGCAAGGCTTCCATGCGGGGCTCGAACGGATCGCTCGTCCACAGCGCCAGCGGATCGACCGGCTGGACATCGTAATGGCCGTAAAACAGCAGATGCGGTCCGGACGCCGCCTTTTCATGGGCGACGACCATCGGATGCCCGGTCGTTTTACGCACCGATGCTTCGAAGCCGATCGCAGCCAGATCCCGGCTCAGCCATTCGGCGGCAGCGCGGCAGTGATCGCGATAGGTCGGGTCGGTCGAGACGCTCGGAATGCGGATCAGCTCGAAAAGCCGCGCCAGGCTACCATCGAGGCTTCGGTCCACATGGGCAAGAACGGCATCGATATCTTGATCCATGGCACTAGTCATCGTCTCTCCTCAGCGGTTCAATCTTCCGGATCGAGAATGCAGCATTGCTCGGCGAGCGGTATCAGCACGGCGGACGACCCCGTTTCCAGCGGGTCGGACAAAGCCCCATTGGCGGTGATCTCTCCCGCTGATGTCGTGCATTTGTACTGGTAGGCCCGGCCAAGATAGGTGCGCGTGCCGAGCACGGCCGCGATGCCATCACCGTCACGGCTGACGGCAAGACCGTCTGCGCGGCAGGCCAGCACGAAGTCGTCCTTGATCGGTCCGAACGTTTCCTGTGACAGCTGCAGCCGCGCTCCGCCGGTCGTCTCGGCCATCACAAGCGCGCCGTTGCGCGCGGTCACGTTCATGCGGATCAGGTTCTCGAATCCGACGAAGCGGGCGACGAAAGCGTTGGCCGGCTGGCGATACAGCACCTCCGGCGCGTCGAGCTGCATGATGCGCCCGGCATTCATGATCGCCACCCTGTCGGAGATCGAGAATGCCTCCTCCTGGTCGTGGGTGACGTAAAGTGACGTGGTGCCGTTGGCGCGCTGGAGCTGCCTGATCTCGACGCGCATGTCGATCCTGAGCTTTGCATCCAGATTGGAAAGCGGCTCGTCGAACATCAGAAGCGGCGGCTCGATGACCAGTGCCCGGGCGAGAGCCACGCGCTGTTTCTGGCCGCCTGACAGGGCCGACGGCAGCCGGTCGGCGAAGGCCGAAAGGCCGACGCGGTCCAGCATGGCCATCGTTCTTTTCGCCCGTTCCGGCTGGGGAATACGACGCTGCCTCAGGCCGAAGGCAACATTGTCCTGGACGCTCAGATGAGGAAAAAGCGCGTAGTTCTGAAAGACCAGGCCGATGTCGCGCGCATATGCGGGTAGGCCGGTGAGGTCGCGCTCGCCGAGCTTGATGCTGCCGCTGCTCGGCTGCAGAAAACCGGCGACGAGGCGCAATGTCGTCGTCTTTCCGCAGCCGCTGGAGCCGAGCAGGGAGACCAGCTCCCCGGCCATGACTGAGATCGACAGGTCCTTAAGCACCTGGGTGCTGCCGTAATGGGCGGAGATGGAATCGATGGTGAGGGATACGGTCAAGAGCGTTCTACTTTGTCAGGAAGGTGAGACCGAGCGTAGCCTCGACGACGGCCATGACGCCGACTGTCAGGAACATCAGCAGCACCGATACCGATGCGATCGTCGGATCGAAGAACTGTTCCATATGCGCAAGGATCTGGATCGGCAGCGTCGAGATGCCCGGCCCGGTCAGGAAGACCGAAACCGACACGTCGTTGATCGAGGTGATGAAGGCGAGGATGAAGGCGGCAATGACCCCGGCCCGGATATTCGGCAGGACCACGGTCAGGAAGGTTTTCAGCGGCGGGCAACCCAGGCTGATCGCCGCCTCCTCGACGGAAAAATCGAAGGCCGCCAGGCTGGCGCCGACGACGCGCACCGAATAGGGCAGGATCAGCAGCGCATGGCCGACCAGCAGGCTGATGAAGATCGGAAGCCCGAGGCCAATTGTGACCGATTTCATCAGCGAAAATCCGAAGACGATCTCCGGCACCAGGATCGGCAATACGAAAATGGTGGAAAGCCAGCGCGGCAATTCCACCCGGTAGCGGTTGATCGCATAGGCCGCCGGGACACCGATCAGCAGGGACAGCGCCGTACCGAAAAAGGCGACCTGCAGGCTGGTCAGCGCGGTCGTGCGGAAGGCCTCGATCTCGAAGATATTGACGAACCAGCGCAATGTCAGGCCCTGCGGCGGGAAGGTCAGATAGGTCGTGTCGCTGAAGGCCGCACCCATGATGATGACCAGCGGTGCGAGCAGGAAGAAGAAAACGCAGGCCGCAAAGGCGGCGAGGATCGGGTGAACGCGCCTGTCCATCATACCGCCATCGGATTGAGCCGGCGTGCGATGCGGCTCATGATGAGGACGACGCCGAGCGTCAGCACCACCATGATGGCGGCGATCGTCGATGCGCCCACCCAATCGAAGGTCACCATGGCGCGCTGGTAGAGGAAGGTCCCCATCATCATCTGCTTTTCTCCGCCGAGCAGTTGCGGTGTCGCATAGGAGGTGAAGCTGCCGGTGAAGACCAGGACCGCGCCGACGATGAGGCCGGGTGTCGCGAGCGGCAGGATCACCTGAAAGAATGTCATCAGTGGTCTCGCGCCGAGCGAGGCGGAGGCGTCGATCAGATCGCGCGGGATGCCTTCAAGCACCCCGACCAGCGTCAGGATCATCAGGGGAACGAAGAGATAGACCATGGCGACGATGACCGAGCCTTCGGTATAGAGCATCGAAAGCGGCTCCCCGATAAGGCCGGTCGAGATCAGCATGGCATTCAGGATGCCATTCTTCCCGAGAATGATCAGCCATGCGAAGGATCGGACGACGACACCCGTCAGCAGCGGAAAAACCGCTGCGATGATCATGATGCTCTTTGCGCGACCGGGCATTTGCGCGATCACATAGGCGGTGATGAAGCCCACAGTGAGCGAAATCGCCGTCGTGACCAGGGCGACCTCCAGCGTCCGATAAAGAACCGCCCGGCGAAAACCGCTGCTGAAGAATGTCACATAGGGCGCAAACACGCCCTTCGGCTCCGCGAACGTTGCCGCGATGGTGATGGCGACGGGAACGATGAGAAGCACAACGACGGCAATCGTCGCCGGCATCGTCAATCCCCACCTGGCAAAATGCTTCATCTTAAAACTCGCGGCATGTCCTGATATCAGGAGCGCGCCGCATCTCGGATACGGATGTGCGGCGCTTCCATGTCTGGCCTAGGTCTGGCCCAGGACTGGCAACAAACCGGCCCCAGGCCGGACATCGCGCAGCTTACTGACCGAAGACTTCGTTCCACCGGTCGATCCAGTCGGCCTTGGCAGCATTCATCTTGGCATAGTCGATGCGGGTAAGGCCTGCCACCATATCCGGGCCATAGGTCCAGATCTTCGCCTGGTCCGGCGTCAGGCTGACCTTTGTCGAGATCGGCGCGTCGACGCCTTGTTCGGCTTCAGCCTGCTGGACTTCTTTGGACAGGATGAAGTTGATGAACTGATGGGCGAGTTCGACATTTTCGGAACCCTTCGGGATGTTCACGGTGTTCAGCGTCGCGATGTCGCCGTCCTTGAGCTTGGCCCATGTCATCGTCGGAACGGCCGCCTGCATCGATGCCAGGGTAAAGTCCTGGGCCAGCGCAACGCGAACTTCGCCTGTTGATATCAGGTTCACCAGCTCCGAGCCGGTGTTGTAGTTCTTGACGACATTGGGCTTGAGTGCCTCGATTTCCGCAAAGGTCTTGTCGGCGTCTTCATAGGCATCCGTACCGCCATGCTTGCCGGCTTCCAGCACGACCAGCGGGCCGGCCGTAGTGGTGATTCCGGGCAAGGAGACGGAGCTTTTCAGATCTTCGCGCCACAGGTCGCCCCAGGCGGTGATCGGTGGGTTGACCTTGGCGGAGTCATAGACAATGCCGACGCGTCCGATCGTGTAGGCAGGTCCGTATTTGCCCTGAGGCGCCTTGCCCAGCTCGTAGATATCAGCGAGGTTGGGGATCTTCGACGCATCGATTTCCTGGAACAATCCCTGTTCGATGCCGAGCTGCGAGAAGCTGTCTGTGAGATAGATGACATCGACGCCCTTGCCGTCGCGCAGTTTCAGCTTGTTGAGCCGGTCGGCATTGTTGCCTGTCTCGAACACGATCTCGCAGCCGCAGATCTTCTTGAAGGGCGTGATGATGTTCGCATTCATCTTCTCGCCGTTATAGCCCCACCAAGAGATGGTCAGAGTCTTCGATTGCGCATGTGCCGCAACGGTGCTGCCGACGGCGGCAAGCAGCGCAAGAGACAGGATTCGGGCAAAACGTCTGGCCTTCATGAGCAATGTCCTTCTGCGAAAAACGGATTTGATAATCGGGATCATACCCCCTGGATTTGAGGGATACTATTTTTTGATCGGTCAGGTCGCAAGCTCAATAATTGAGCAAATAGGCTCTTATGCGGGGAATTTTCCCAGACCGATCCCGTCAGTAACTCCCGGTTGCCGACGCCTTGTCGTCGCTCACGAAACGTGTGGTTCATCAGCGCTTTACACATCCGGATGTGGTCTTTACGGTCCGGCGGTTCCAGCTTCTCACGGGCATTTCATTCATGGCCACTTCGCGCACTGCTCTTCCAGATGATCTGCTAATCAACGCGTCCGACGAGGTGCTGACGCGCCAGGATCTGGTGCTGACGGCGCTCGGACGCCGGCCCGCCGACAGGCTGTTGCGCGTGGGCAGGTTGCTCGATGTCCACACCAGGACATGGCTCGACGATCAGGAGATCGTCATCAAGGGCCGCCGCATCGCCTATGTCGGCCCCGCCGGCAGCTACGCAGGCGAGGTGAGCGAGCGCTTATCCGAGCCGGATCTTGCGGCCGTGCCGGGCTTCGGCGAGGCGCATAAACATATCGAAAGCTCCCACCTGACGCCTGAATGGGAGGCGGCTCTGGTGATGCCGCATGGCGTGACCTGGACATGCGAGGCGAGCCACGAGTTTTCCAACGTCAACGGCGCCCGCAATCTGGAATTCTGGCTGGAAGCGCGCCGGCGCGGATCGCCGATGAAGATCTTTCCCCTGCCTGGCTCCGCCGTCCCGCCGACCGCCTATGAATGGGGTGGCGGCTGGTTCGGTTACGATGAGCAGAAGGCCTTCCTTTCCGAAAGCCTGATGGTCGCCGGGCTCGACGAGGTCATGGACTGGCCGTCCATATCCGATCCCGGCAATCCTTCCTACGATCGGCTATGGGGCATGATCGGCGCGACCTTCGAGCAGCGCGGCGTGGTCGAAGGCCACGGCGCCGGGCTGCGCGACATGGCCTCGATCAATGCTTTCGCCGCAGCGGGTCTCGCTTCGGATCACGAAGGCTGGTTTCTCGACGAGATCTGGCAGAAGCTTCTCCACGGCCTTTTCATCGAGCTCAGGCCGCATTCCCTGCCGGAGGTGATCCGCGGGCTGATCGACAAGGGGCTGACGGACTGGTCGCAGATCGCTCTGGTGACCGACGACCGCAGCGCCTCGGACACACTGAAAATCGGCGCGACCGATCACAATGTCCGCCTCGCCATCGAAAACGGCCTTGCGCCGGAGATCGCCATCCAGTGCGTCACCCTCAATCCGGCACGCCACATGCGGCTGACGCCGTGGGTCGGATCGATCGCGCCAGGCCGTTTCGCCGATTTCGTTCTTCTCAGCGACGTCGCCAGCCTGTCGATCGAAAAAGTATGGGCGGACGGGCGTCCTGTGTCCGAGGGTGCGACATTCATTGGCGTGCGTCCTGAAATCGATTGGCCGCAATGGGCGACGCGCACCGTGAAAATAGACAGGACGGTCACGGCTGACGATTTCCGTATCGAGGCGCCGCCGAACCGGACCACGGTCAACGCAGCACTTTTGCGGCCGTTTCACTGGCACGACGATTTCATCACCATGGAATTGCCGGTGGAGGACGGCGCCGTACAGCGGGATCCCGCGCGCAATGTCACCAAATTCTCGATTGTCGACCGGTTTTCCGGGGAGGCCAAGGTCTCCAGGATGTTCTGGCTGGGCACCGGACCGCGCACGCCGGAGACTGCGCTCGCCTCCACACTCGGGCACGACAAGCATAATATCTGGACGGTCGGCTCATCGGACGAGGCGATGGCGATGGCCGTGAATGCCCTGAACGAACAGCAGGGCGGCTGGGCGCTGGTCTCCGGCGGCAAGATTCTCGCTGGTGTCCGCTACGAGGTCGGTGGTCTGATGACGGCGCGTTCGGCCGAAGCGCTCGATGCGGAGATGCAGGCCCTTTATGCGGCCGGCGCCGGGATCGACTGGATGTACGAGCCGACCTTCTCACCTCGATGGTGGCCAGGCTTTCCCGAACGCCTGTCATTTGCGACGCTGACCTGCTCGCCCTGGCGCTGGGTCCTGGTCGCGCCGTCGGAGCTGGCGCCGGAGGGGTTCGTGAACGTGCTCACCGGCAAAACCCATCCGATTGTCTGGTGACGTTGCGGCCCGCCAAAATTCCACCTGATTGATCTTCTTACTGCAGCAAATAGAAAGCGTTAACCATAGTCTCGTAGACAACGAACAGGATCAAAGGAACCTGTGTTCGATGGCTACTGAAATGACCCGCCGGCCTGCCGGCGCCAATGAAGGCAGAATTATTGCCTTTCCTGCTGGAACCGGAATTGCGAATATTGAGCGTTGCGCTCGCGAACTCGGCCGCCGGCATGGCGCAGATGCGATAGAATTCTGGAAGGCCGAATGCCGCAGGCTTGCCGATCAGCTTCTGGCGGCCGGGATACCGGAGAGCGATGTCGGTCAGCGGGTGCTGCAGTTTCAGCAAGATGTCCAGAGCGAACTGGTCTTCAGCCATCAAAACGGACCACTGCCCAAGTCTCAAAACCGATAGCGGCAATCTCGCCGATGGCCGTCGTGTGCCTTGCGACTACCGCATCAGCCCGGCGGACCGGAGGGCGTCTTCAATGATTTTCCGAATGCCGCCCCTATCGCTGCCCGTGCCGAATGGATCTGCAGCGTTTTCCGGTTGCGCAGCAGGGGCTTTCATGTTGCGCCGTTTTTCAAATGAGGGCACCAGACCCCATGACCTGGCAATTTCGACGGTCGAGGAAATTCCGACGTCAAGCATGAAGGGGCCGCTTGCCCCGTAGCCGGTGCCGACATCGAGAGGCGTGCCGTGACCCATACCGGCAATCGTATAGAGCTCGATCACTTCGACACCATGAGCATCAGTCCAGACCTTTCGCTGATGTCGTCCGAAATCTTCGACGCGCCTTGGCGATGCGTCGACGCCGTGGATATTTTTCCATTGCTCCACGATGGCATTCGCATTGGATGGCACGACGGTGCTGTCTGCGGTTCCCTGCCATATTGCTAATGTCGGCCATCGGCCCTTGTGTCCTGAAGCGTTTCTCAACCGCCGTTCCAGCTCTTTGGCAGTCGGGCCGCCATGGCCGCGCATTCGGTCGAACGCCTCGGGAATGGTTGCAGCACTTGCATATGGCAGGCCGGCAATGATCGCGCCACCCGCAAAAACCTCGGGATAGGTGGCAAGCATGGCGGCGGTCATGGCGCCGCCGGCCGAAAGCCCGGTCACGAACACGCGCCTGCTGTCGATACCGTGTTCCGTAACGACCTTTGCGATCATCTGGCGAATGGAAAAGACCTCGCCGTGATCCCGGCGAATGTCCTCCGGGTTGAACCAATTGAAGCAGAGATTTGCATTGTTTGCCCTTCGCTGCTCGGGAAACAGCAGCGCGAAGCCATAGTCCTCGGCCAATCCAGACCAGCCGGATCCGATATCATACCCGGCGGCAGTCTGGGTACAGCCGTGCAGGACAACGACCAGAGCCATATCTTTCCCGCGCTTCGACGGCAAATAGGTGTAGCCCCCCAAGGCGCCTGGGTTTGAGCCAAATGCGTCCAAGGCGACGAGATCGGGGCTGCCCTGCGTGGGTTGGGCGCGAAGGGTTCCTCGCAGCGCAGCAAGGCGTGCGAGGGTGTCTGACATAGATCTCATGAAAGTCTCCGCCAATCAGCAGCCGGGATGGCGGTGATGCTGAACTAAACGCGTCAGTCTACGAAATGGTTGCTGCGGTGCACAATATTTTTCAAGCCACCGGGCTTCTCAATGCATGGACACTTTTCTCATCAGACATCCAGCTTAGCGGCAGTCTTCTCCATGGTGCAAGCAGATGGGCGTCCGACCTCTGGATTGACATCGGCGGCGCCAGGAACTTCGGCCCGGATGTGGAGTTGATGTTGTCGATTGACAGCATTGACGCTGCGACCCAACGAGGCTTTTCAGATGTCGAACAAATCCAACTTCTTCTCTTCCTTTGCTACCGCCGTCGCCGATCTCTCGGGAAAGCCGTTCACCTTCGTAGCGGCTTTGGCGCTCGTGCTTGTCTGGGCGGTTTCCGGCCCTTTTTTCGGCTATTCCGAAACCTGGCAACTTGTGATCAACACCACCACCACGATCATTACCTTCTTGATGGTGTTCGTGTTGCAGAACAGCCAGAACCGTGACGGCAAGGCTCTGCAGGCCAAACTTGACGAACTCATCCTGACGAGCCAGGCGGCCAACAAGTTTGTTGGCATCGAAAAGCTGGAGGAGGGCGAACTCAGGGAAATGAGCAAGACCCTTGCCGAGAAAGCCGAATGCGTCGAGGAAAAGGCGGATGAGAAATCTGCCGCAGAGGCAGCGTCCGCCTAATTCGCCGTCTTTGAGATTTGGTCGTGGTGTTGCCGGCGCATTCCCTCGATTGCCTCGGCGTTTTTCTTCTCGACCGCAATCCAGTGGTTTCCTGCCTTGCTTGATCGGATCAGTTCGTCGAGCTTGGCATGAAGCGCCATCATGTCCCGATTTTGGGAGTGCTGCACCAGCAGCAAGATAAAAAATATAATGAGGGTACCGATCATATTGGTCAGCAGAAACCACCCGCGCGGAAAGGAGAAGCTGAGACCGACTGCCGTCCATATGACTGCGAATGCGACCAGCGTGACAGGGACCACAGGATGCCCTGCCCATGAGACGGCCCAGTCAGAGATCTGTCGAAAGCGCCAGCGCATACGGCTCTCCACAGCGTAAAATGGAAGACGGAGAGGCTTCCATCACCTCGCCAGAATAAATAGGGCGCCGCAAACGACATAAAACCCGCGTTTCCGCGGGTTTTATTCTGACGACTAGCCGTTCTCTCGCGGACATGACGACGAGACGGTCAATTCAATTTGACCGACGGCTCTCGGCCCCAGACCCGCAGTTTGCCAAGCGCCTGGATAAAAGCCGTGACGTCTTTTGCTGCTCCGAGCGCAATCACGCCCTCATCCAGTGCGTCGGCAATTCCGGCCTTCTGCATCAGCAGCAGCGCTGTTTCCACATAACCGATGAACTTGCAGTGCACGAAGGCATCCGCCACGAAATCGCGGGCCGTGGCCTCGTTCAGCAGTTCGCCGGTTCCCTCTGCCGAGGGGAGGAGGGCGACGGCGTCGTAAAGCACCGACGGTCCGCCGTCGATCATCTGATGTGCTTCGATCCAATTGCCGTCCGAGAGCGTCACGCCGCCGATCTTTGGCGCGATCACTTCGAATGTTGCCTTCTGCTCGGTGATCGCGGCAAGCAGCGCCTTGAAGATAGCGGCATCGGTACCATCGCTGACAAGAATGCCGAGCTTGCGTCCTTCGAACCGCTTCGGACCGCGCTCGACGATGCTGAGCGCCGGCGACGGCTCGAGATCCTGCCGCGTCGGCATGGCGGCATCGGCAGGCTTCGGCATCGATTTGAAGCCGAGTGCGTGGCCAACCTTGCTGGCCAGCGTCTCATCGATGTTCATCAGATGCGAGACCATACGCTCACGAATGACCGGCGTTTCGACCTTGCTCAGTTCGAAGATCAGCGCCGCAGCGATATGGCGTTGCTCGGGCGGAGTCTGGCTGATGTAGAACTGTCGCGCCTGGCTGTAATGATCGGCAAAGCTTTCCGGCCGCAGCCGAACCTTGGGGCCCTGCTCCTCGGCCGGGAAGTGGCGATAGCCCTGAACCGGCGATTCCCGCGGCCCCTGATTCCAGGAATTCGGCTGGTAATTGACGCGTCCGACAGGATTGCGCATCGCCATATGGCCGTCCTGCTGGAAATTGTGGAAGGGACACTTCGGCGCGTTGATCGGCAGATGCGTGAAATTCGGACCGCCCAGACGTTTCAACTGCGTGTCGAGATAGGAGAAATTTCGTCCCTGCAGCAGCGGATCGTTGCTGAAGTCGATACCGGGGGGAACATTCTGCGTCATAAACGCGGCCTGCTCGGTCTCCGCAAAAAAGTTCTCGGGCATGCGGTCGAGCACAAGACGGCCGATCGGTTTGACCGGAAGGATCTCCTCGGGAATGATCTTCGTCGGATCGAGAATGTCGAAGTCGAACGTGTCGGCGAAGTCCTGATCGAAAAGCTGCACGCAGAGCTCCCATTCCGGGAAGGCTCCCGACTGGATCGACTGCCAGAGGTCGCGGCGATGGAAATCCGGATCCGCTCCATTGATTTTGACTGCCTCGTTCCAGGCGACGGACTGCAGGCCGAGTTTCGGTTTCCAGTGGAATTTGACGAAGGTCGATTCATCCGCTGCGTTGACGAAGCGGAAGGTATGAACGCCGAAACCCTCCATGAACCGGAACGAGCGCGGAATGGCGCGGTCCGACATCACCCACATGATCATGTGCATGCTTTCGGGCGTGAGGGTGATGAAGTCCCAGAAATTGTCATGCGCCGACTGCGCCTGCGGAAATTGCCTGTCGGGCTCCGGCTTTACGGAATGAATGACGTCGGGAAATTTGATCGCGTCCTGAATGAAGAAAACGGGGATGTTGTTGCCGACCAGGTCCCAATTTCCCTGCTGGGTGTAGATCTTCACTGCGAAACCACGGACGTCGCGCGCCAGATCGAAGGAACCCTTGCTGCCGGCGACGGTCGAGAACCGGACGAAGGCCGGCGTCTTTTCGCCGGGCCGCTGGAAAAGATCGGCCCGGGTATAGGCGGCCAGGGATTCATATGTTTCGAAGTAGCCATGGGCGCCGTAGCCGCGCGAATGCACGACCCGCTCGGGAATGCGCTCGTGGTCGAAATGAAAGATCTTCTCACGGAAGTGGAAGTCGTCGATGAGGGCCGGGCCACGGGCGCCAACGCGAAGCGTATTCTGATCATCGGAAACGGGGCCACCTTGCGCTGTGGTCAGCACCGGCATGCCGTCTTCGGCAAACTGATGGAGCTCGCCGCCTGCACCCCGGTGCAGTTTCTGATCATGGATCGTTGCGTTGTCCGAGGGCGAGGTTTGAGAGGTCTTCTTGGCCATCTATATTCTCCGGAAAGGGTTTTACCTAACCGAAGCTCCCCAACGGCCACATGTTCCGCTGGATGCGAAATAAACCGCAACTGGGCAAGAGGCCACCTGGGGGCGGCCGATAGTCGAGCACGGGAGACCCGAGGCCCAACATAAAGGGGCGCGTGGCCTTTCGACCCTGCGCCCCGATTTCCGTCGATCTTAGATCCGGGAGGTAACGATGAGATCTTCCTCTTCGTCGCGCTGCGAACCGCCAAACGCTGCGGCGGCAGCAGCGATGAATGCCCCAATCAGAAGTGACAGTGCGCCGAGCAATGCTGTGGTGGAGGCAGCCTTGCGTGCCTCATCGGCGGCTTTCTGGGCGGCGACCTTGGCGTCGTCGATGCGCTTCAGCACAGTGTCGACGCGGGTGCGTGCATCGGCCTCGGAAAGACCGGTGCGAGCAGAGACGATGGTGGCAAGATAGGCCTTGTCGTCATCCGGAATCTGGCCGGCGGCAGCACCGTTGAGGAGGATGCGGGAGACCTCAGCCGTTGCAGCATCATCATCGGATGTTGCTCCTGCACGGGCCTGTTCAGGACGCAGCAAAGCGTCGGTAAAATAGGCGGTGGGCAGATCCGCGGCCCATGCCGTCGATGACGCCGCTGTACCTGCGGCGGTGGCGGCCGAACCCACGGCCTGTGCGCCCGCACCGGCAAGAGAGGTCAGCGACGAGGCTAGAAATCCGGCGACGAAAATCGTCGCCAGCGCCCAGCTGATGAAGCCATGCGCCGTGTCGCGGAAGAATACCTCGTCGGTGTGGACAGCCGCCCACTTCGTGCGCAGCCGGCCGGTGATATAGCCGCCGAGCCCGGAGGAGAGCCATTGCACGATAACGAGCCAGATCGCCGCCGTCACCCCGACCGTGCCGAGCGAGCTGCTTTGCCCCGACCAGGGCGACACCATCGTCAACCCAACCCCGGATCCAAGCAGCAAAAGAATGAGGGTCACGCCGATGGCAGCAGCGGCGCCTCCGAAGATGGGCCCCCATGTCATGGCGGATTTGGAGGATTCGACCGGAGTAGCAATCTCTCCGGAACCTGTCATTGAAACCGACATGATCCGTCCCTATCGCATAAACAGAGCAAGAAGGATGATGATCGGCAGTGGAACACCAAGCAGCCAAAGCAGAATACCGCGACCCATGAAAGACCTCCTGTCAGAAACTGACGTTACGTGGTTGATGCCACTCAACTTTGAACCACGGTCTTTGTTCCCGGCCGGCTTGGTCATCGACAATCTTCATGCGGAGCTAATCGAGATCGATAAGAATCTTGCGCGTTCGGAGCTGACGTCCGGCGAAGCGAGCGCCATATCTTGAGGGACAAGGTGATCTTGGCAGGAGAGAGCCGAAGCTCTCGTCACTCGGTCACAGCCAAACTGGAGAGGCATCGATGAAGAAATTTCGGGCATTTGTAGCAGCCGGGGCAATCAGTCTTGCCGCCATCATCTCGGCCTGCTCGACACCACCGAATTCCTATGGCACGGCATCAGGATATCAGCCGGGAGATTCAATGAACCCGGCCTGCGCCGATGGGTTCCGACCCGGCGACGGTCGTTCGTGCAGCTACTAGAGGCGGTCGTCTCTTTGCCCGTACAAGCAAACCGGAGCTGGCGGAGCGTCAGGCTGGCGTTCAGCAAGCCGTCACTTCTGTTTGATGGCAGCCCCAACCGCGGCGCCGATCGCGACACCGAATGTGATGCCGATCGCGGCGTCATCGAACAGTATCGGGCCGACTGCCGCGCCGATTCCGATTCCTATCGCCATACTGAGAGCCATGACCGTGATCTTATCCAGATGCTGTGGTGAGAGTATGTGTTTCGCTGCATCACCGCGAGCTGCGGGCGTGGTCCGAGCGAGGCAAGCTGATGCTTTGAGCTGAACAGAAAAAGCGTCTATTGAAAGTTCAAGACACTTTTTGAAAATTGGCCAAGACGGCCCGGCAGCGCGCCAGCCGGTTCTATTGACGGCCAATCCATCTCATTACCGTTTTTTCCGGAGATCACCTGGCAAAGCGTCAATGAGTCGATGTACTTTTCCGGTAGCGAATACGATGTCCTCGCGCGGCAGATGCACTGTTATCTCAATCTCTTCCCACCTGCCGCCATGGTCTTTTGCGAACCGGACAGCGGCTTCCAAAGAGGTAAATTGCACGGCCGGTGCGTTGGCGGTCCAGAACTGCACGCTGCAGTCCGCCGCACTGTAATCTAAAAATGCTTTTTCAGGATCTAGCGCCATGGCGTTTGCTTTACACCGCCGCCGGTTGGTTGGCCAGCGAATGCCTACCCGTCGTAAAAAGCGCGTTGTCCGCGATGCCCAACGCGAAAAGCCCTTGGGAGCATTCAAAAGCGGGAGGAAAAGTGGGAAGAAAACGCCTGCTTTCCGATTTATCAACGAAACAGGCGATTACTTGAAAAATGGCTCCCCGGGCCGGATTCGAACCGGCGACCTGTCGATTAACAGTCGAATGCTCTACCGCTGAGCTACCAGGGATCACTGCTTGGCGCGGTGTGAGTGGGCTAATACAAACGCTTTCCCGATTTGCCAAGCGGTTTTTTCAAAAAAATGAAATGAACTTGTATTTGGGGTGCCTGCGCCCATCTCTGGAGAATGACAAATGTGAATGATCGCAGTGAGACAAGTGGTGGCGAAAAGCGCAAGGCGCGGGCAGGGCGCTTCGGCATCGATCATGCAAGCGGCAGGCTTGTGCTCGGCTCCTTCAGCATCGGCATGCCGCGCTCGCGCATCGCGCGGATGGCACTCGGCGTGGCCCTCATTTTCTGCGGCTTGCTGGGTTTCTTGCCCATTCTCGGCTTCTGGATGCTGCCGCTCGGCTTCCTGGTGCTCTCGCATGATCTGCCGTTCGCGCGCCGGCTTCGGCGGCGGCTGGCGGTCTGGTGGCACAGGCGGCGAAACCCGGCTGGCTGATGGTCGCCCCAGTGAGGGGACCGTGGAACAGTGGAGCGCTTTTCGCATTCGTGGTTTATAAAGTGTAAGTGCCCCACAATGGCCCAGGTGAGGAAATGAAGCTATTTTTTGTGGTTGTCCTGTCAGCGGCGAGCATTCTCTCCGGCGCGCCCGCCGTGGCCCAGGGTGTCGACAGCGGCGGTTTCGACGCCCGTGGCATCTGCCGTCGGCCCGAAGGCTGCGTGGTCGATCACGGCCAAGGCGGCAGCTACAACGGGCCTCGCAACTATCGCAATTTCAACGGCCGGAATGAGCGTGATGGGAGGAACGACCGCGAGCGGGACAACCGGCGCTACCGTTCTCAGAACAGGAGCGACAATTTCGACGCCGGAAGCAGCCGACTGGTCGCAGGCCCTGAAGTTAACCGGGGCGTTCTGCCTATGCAAAGTCGCGTCTAGTTGGATCTGAGTTCGCTTTCCTCGAAAACCCCGCCATGGTCCGGATCGAGGCTGGTCGCCAGCAACAGGCTGCAAACGGCAAGGAGGAGGACGAGCTTCACTGCGTAGGATGCCACGGAGACCGGTTGTCGACGGCCCGGTGATACGCGAGACGGCGCTATATAATATTTGTAATAGAAGTGCGGATCATCCGTTTCCAGCAGGTTCTGGTAGACGTGCAGCGGAATATTTGCATGTTTCACCGGCGGAGAACCGGGGAATTTTACATGCAGATCCCGGGTTTCGGCATCGAATGCCGCATGCACGTGCTTCGATTTGAGGGCAGCCCAATCCATCGCAAGCTCCTATACCCTCCCGAGGATAATTGAGGCCCGGACGATGATCGAAGTCAAGTCAAGAATTTGTTTCAAATGCAATCATTGGCAGGAAATGGGGCATCGTTACGGCCGTGAAAATTCCAGCCTGCGCCCACTCCGTTTGGGGATGGAAAAATGGTCGTTTCAGCAACTGCGGAATGGCGTTTTTCCGAAATGCCCTCTTGCGATTTCCTTACGATCATTCTAAACGCTCGCCACGGCTCAGATAACGAGCGCGTGAGGCCTCGTGGCGGAGTGGTGACGCAGAGGACTGCAAATCCTTGTACCCCGGTTCAATTCCGGGCGAGGCCTCCAACATTCTTCCACATGATAGAATTAATGTGAAACGCCGCTGGCGCAGCGGTGCGGCATCGGCGTTTGCGATGCTACCAGATCCGCTGGCCGGGCGAAAAATCGAACTGTGACGGATTGATTCCCGTGAGTCGGTAGAGCGCCCTCAGGCCGCCCTTGCGGATTTCCGCCTGATATTCCAGATCGCTCAGTTCAGGCCCGTCATCGATTTCGGGGCCGGCGCCGAGCAGCCGTCGCATGCCCTGCGGCGAAATGCGGGTGAAGCTGCGAATGTCGCCGCTGCTGTATTTGATCAGCAGCAGGCGGGCATCGGCGTTGTAGTGAAGCGCTTCTATGCCGCGCGATTGGATCAGAAAGGTTTGCATGCGCACACCCATAGCGGAAGGCGAGGGCGCAGCAACAAAATGGTTGACGTAACGTTAATGCGCATGCGGCTGTCGAAGGCTGGATTTCAAAGGAAAAGAACGCATGTCAGACCTGCGCCCGCCGACATGAATTGCCGCAGCCGCGATGCGGGGGATATCTCCGAATGCGCTTCGGCGCCCTATCGCCTCCAGGTCGTTTCGCCGTCCAGCAGCCCGCAGCAGAATATGCCAATCAGCGCTGCGACGATGAAAAAATCGAACAGCGTGAAATATTCAAAAATCGCAGACATGGCCTGCTCCTCCTATTTCCTCCGTTGCAAATCATAACATGAGGGGGCGGAAGGTTCCACGCTGGAGTTGCAGCGTCCATCCTGTCTCCTGTGGCACGGAAGAGGCGCCGGCCGGATTCTTTCCGCCTGCGGCTGCCAAGCCTTGAAAGCATCCGTGGTGGAGATTAAGAGACGAGGGACAGGAACCGCTTTTTAAGAGCGAGAGGACATGATGGATTTCGAAGCAGCGCGCGCAAAGATGGTCGATACCCAGGTTCGCACGACGGACGTTACCTCGCATTCCGTGCTGACGGCGTTTCTCACGGTGCCGCGTGAGACTTTCGTGCCGGAGAAGGCGAAGCTGCTGGCTTATATCGACAACGATGTCGAGATATCAGCCGCCGCACCGGGAAAACCGGCCCGCTTCCTGATGGAGGCGTCGCCACTCGCCAAGCTGCTGCAGCTGGCCGCGATCACCAAGGATGATTTCGTGCTCGAAGTCGGTTGCGGCACGGGTTACACATCGGCGCTGCTGTCGATCATTGCCGGCTCCGTCATCGCGCTCGAATGCGACGAGGCGCTCGCCGCCGAGGCGAAGACGCAGCTTGCCGGATACGCCAAAGTTGAAGTCGTGACCGGCCCGCTCGAGAATGGCTACGCTGCCGGCGCTCCCTATGATCTGATCTTCGTCAACGGCGCCGTCGAAGAGGTTCCAACAACTCTTCTCGGTCAATTGCGCGATGGTGGCCGTCTGATCACGGTCGAAGGTTACGGCAATGCCGCCCGCGCCAAGGTCTTCGTCGCCGAGCGCGGCGCTGTTTCGGAAAATGTCTTCTTCAATGCCTCGGTCAAGCCGCTGCCGGGTTTCGCCAAGGCGCGTGAATTCGTTTTCTGACATCGTTCTTATCGACGAAATTCAGCGACGGGCGCCATCGGCGCCCGTTTTTTATCAATGCCGCTGGAAAGCCTTCACAAACATCATTTATGCTGACGCGACCACGGCGGACTGGATAGAGGCCGTGCGCTTCAAGTTCTGTTTCATGGATGTCGCCGCAGCAAAATTGCGACAGGCTTTGCGGGTGGCAAACATTGGGTAACAAAACTGTGCATGGCGGCATTCATTTGATTCGCGATGATTTTTTTCACGCCTGGGGTATTCTAAGGTCGTGGTGATTCGGATGAATGCTCCACACCATCCGGTCGTTGTTTTGGGATAACGGGGATAGAAATGGCTCAGCCAAGTGTAGCGCGTGAACCGTCCATGGAAGAAATTCTGGCCTCCATCCGCCAGATCATCGAAAGCAATGAGCCCGGCGCCGGCAAGGCGATTTCCGCATCCCTGCCGCCGGTCTACGGCGCCGATGAGGATGACAACGGCTCCGAAATTCATCTGACGGTCGACGACACCTATGCCGGCGTGGAATTCCCCGAACCGGTCATGCGCTCCTCCGATCCGCGTTTCGTCGCCGCCAATTCGGCCGGCACCGCCCCCGAAGCAGAAGTACCGGCCCGCGCCCTGTCGCTTGCCGATGTCGCCGCCCGCGTGCGCGCCGCCTCCGAGCGCAGCGCCGTGCAGGCCGGTCAAGCCCTGCGCGAAATTCCGAGCGGTTTCCGCCAGCCCGAACCGCAGCCGGCCGTGATGCCGGAACCGCCGCGCGCCGCGGCACCGCAATCGCAACCACAGCCTATTTTCCCCACTGCCGCAGCGCCCGTTCAGCATGTTGCGATCCAGCAGCCGGCCGAGCCGGTGTTGACGGAAACGCCTGGGGTGGCCGTCGCCGAGCCGGCGCCTGCCGTCGAAACAGCGCCGCCGGCTATGGAGCCCGCTCAGTCGTCGACCGAGCGTTTCCTGCCGAGCGTTCTGGACGAGGTCCAGCCGACGCTGCTTTCGGAGGATGCCGGCCTGCAGATCAGCCGCTCTTTCGAGGAGCTCGCCGCGGCAATCGACGGCGCAGAGCGCCGGTCGCTGGACGAGATCGCAGAGGACATGCTGCGCCCGATGCTGCGCGAATGGCTTGATGATAATCTGCCGACACTGGTCGAGCGGTTGGTGCGCGAAGAAATCGAGCGCGTGGCACGCGGCCCGCGTCGCTGATCGGATTGCTTTTTCTTGAAAAGCCGCTCCGGTCTCCGGGGCGGCTTTTTTATTGACTTGGCCGTGGCCATCCTATTTACAAACGCCACCCTCGAACCTCGAAATTGGTCAGAAAATGCTCGACAAGACCTATGATTCCGCCGCCGTCGAACCGAAAATCGCCGCGATATGGGACGAGGCGGATGCCTTCCGTGCCGGCGCGAACGCCAGGCCCGGGGCCGAGACGTTCACCATCGTGATCCCGCCGCCGAACGTCACCGGTTCGCTGCACATGGGCCATGCGCTCAACAACACGCTGCAGGACATCCTGGTCCGCTTCGAGCGCATGCGCGGCAAGGACGTGCTCTGGCAGCCGGGCATGGACCACGCCGGCATCGCCACGCAGATGGTCGTCGAACGCAAGCTGATGGAACAGCAGCTGCCGGGCCGCCGCGACATGGGCCGTGAAGCCTTCATCGACAAGGTCTGGGAGTGGAAGGGTGAATCCGGCGGCCTGATCTTCAACCAGCTGAAGCGTCTGGGTGCGTCATGCGACTGGTCGCGCGAACGTTTCACCATGGACGAGGGCCTGTCGAAGGCCGTTCTCGAGGTTTTCGTCACGCTCTACAAGGAAGGGCTGATCTACAAGGACAAGCGCCTCGTCAACTGGGATCCGAAGCTGCTGACGGCTATCTCCGATCTTGAAGTCGAACAGCATGAGATCAAGGGCAATCTCTGGCATCTTCGCTATCCGCTCGAGCCGGGTGTCACCTACCAGTACCCGATCGCTTTCGACGAGGAAGGCAAGCCGACCGAATGGGAAACGCGCGACTATCTGGTCGTTGCCACCACGCGTCCTGAAACGATGCTGGGCGATACCGGTGTTGCCGTCAATCCGGAGGACGAGCGTTACAAGTCGATCATCGGCAAGCATGTCATCCTGCCGATCGTCGGCCGCCGCATTCCGGTCGTTGCTGACAGCTACGCCGATCCGACGGCCGGTAGCGGTGCCGTCAAGATCACGCCGGCGCATGACTTCAACGACTTTGACGTCGGCAAGCGGGCTGGCCTGCGCTCGATCAACATCCTGAATATCGACGGCACGATCACCATCAAGGACAATGAGGATTTCCTCGAAGGCCTCGACAATCCGGCGGCGCTGCATGGCGCCTGGGACCGCCTGGAAGGGCAGGACCGCTTCTATGCGCGCAAGGTCATTGTCGAGATTTTCGAAGAGGCCGACCTTCTCGACAAGATCGAACCGCACAAGCACATGGTACCGCACGGCGACCGCGGCGGCGTGCCGATCGAGCCGCGGCTGACCGAACAATGGTATGTCGACGCCAAGACGCTCGCCGAACCGGCGATCGCCTCGGTCCGCGAAGGTCGCACCAGGATGGTGCCGAAGAGCTGGGACAAGACCTATTACGAGTGGATGGAAAACATCCAGCCCTGGTGTGTCTCCCGTCAGCTCTGGTGGGGTCACCAGATTCCTGCCTGGTACGGCCCGGACGGCCAGGTCTTCGTCGAAAAGACCGAGGAAGAGGCGCTGCAGGCGGCGATCCAGCATTACCTCTCGCATGAGGGGCCGATGAAGGCCTATGTCGAGGACCTGCTCGAAAACTTCAAGCCGGGCGAGATCCTGACGCGTGACGAAGACGTGCTCGACACCTGGTTTTCCTCGGCACTCTGGCCTTTCTCGACGCTTGGCTGGCCGGACGAGACGCCGGAGCTGGTGCGTTATTACCCGACCAACGTTCTCGTCACCGGCTTCGACATCATCTTCTTCTGGGTTGCCCGCATGATGATGATGGGCCTGCACTTCATGAAGGACGAGGATGGCGAACCCGTTGAGCCCTTCCAGACCGTCTATGTCCACGCGCTGGTGCGCGACAAGAATGGGCAGAAGATGTCGAAATCAAAGGGCAACGTCATCGATCCCTTGGAACTGATCGACGAATACGGCGCCGACGCGCTGCGGTTCACCCTGGCGATCATGGCGGCGCAGGGCCGCGACGTAAAGCTCGATCCGGCCCGCATCGCCGGCTACCGCAATTTCGGCACCAAGCTCTGGAACGCCACGCGCTTCGCCGAAATGAACGGGGCAAAGAGCGACCCGCATTTCGTACCCGAGGCGGCCGAGCTTACCATCAACCGCTGGATCCTGACGGAACTTGCCCGTACGGAACGTGACGTTACGGAAGCGCTGGAAGCCTTCCGCTTCAACGATGCCGCCGGCGCGCTCTATCGCTTCGTCTGGAACGAGGTCTGCGACTGGTATCTCGAACTGTTGAAGCCGGTCTTCAATGGAGAAGACGAGGGCGCCAAGGCGGAAGCCCAGGCCTGCAGCGCTTATATTCTCGAAGAGATCTACAAGCTGCTGCATCCCTTCATGCCCTTCATGACCGAAGAGCTTTGGGCCCATACGGCAGGCGAAGGCAAAGAGCGCGACACATTGGTCTGCCATGCCGAATGGCCCGCGCCGTCCTATGCCGACGACGGGGCGGCCGACGAGATCAACTGGCTGATCGACCTCGTCTCCGGCATCCGCTCGGTGCGCGCTGAAATGAACGTCCCGCCGTCGGCGACAGCCCCGCTCGTCGTCGTCAAGGCCAACAACCTGACGCGTGAACGGCTGTTCCGCCACGACGCCGCCATCAAGCGCCTTGCACGCGTCGAGGCGATATCGCTGGCTGACGATGCGCCCAAGGGTGCTGCTCAGATCGTCGTCGCTGAAGCGACCATCTGCCTGCCGCTCGGCAAGCTGATCGACCTTTCCGCCGAAAAGGCCCGTCTCGAAAAGGCGATTGCCAAGATGGAAGGCGAGATCTCCCGCATCGACGGCAAGCTCTCCAACCAGAAGTTCGTCGCCAACGCCAATCCCGAAGTGGTCGAGGCCGAGCGCGATCGTCTCGAGGAACTGAAGGGGCAGATCGCAAGCCTGAGGGCCGCTCTTTCCAGGGTGAGCGAAGCCGGGTAAGTTTCACGGACCCATTTTGGTAAGTTATTTCAAAGACGCGCCCTCCGCGGGCGCGTCTTTTTTGTTGTGATTCGTCCGGTTCGCGCGTGAAACGGCGCCTTTTCAGCACTTCATCCTGTGGATTGCTCCCATGCGAACCTCCAGCGGGCGAAAACTGCCACTGTTGTCGGATTGATACAGCTTCTGCAATGTTTGGAATGAAAACCCAAAAGTCCACCTGAAATTCGATAGGTCTGGAATAAAATTTTATTAACCAGGTTTTTTGACGTGTCCGTCAATTTCTTTACGTAAGTTAGCCGCTGCATTGCCTGGGAGCGCTGCCGTGGGGCGCGTTGCCATATCACGCGAACACTTACTAGAGTGGGGTCACATCAATTGCTGGAGTGGGGGAGACACAATGGCATCTCGTAGGTTTTCCAAGGGCATAACATCGCTCGTTCTTCTTTCGTCGCTTGCATCGCCGTCCTTCGCCGGCGGTCTGGAGCGCGGCGGATACAATATCGACCTTCTCTTCGACAATTCGAGGTTCGCCGTCCAATCCGGCGCGACCTATGTCATGCCGCAGCGCAAGCTGAAAAACGTCAAGGACACCGATCCCACCGATGGCCTCGGCACGAACGGCATTGGCGGAGGCTCGACCACGGCTGATGATACTGAGGATTACTGGATCCCCTATCTCGGGGTGAAGGTCGGTTTCGGCGACTCCATCGACTGTATGGGCGATTTTTCGACACCCTTCGGCGCACACACCAATCCCGGCGCCGACTGGCTGGGTGTCAACGACAACATCGAAACCAAGATCAGCACCCGCAACTACGGCGCCACCTGCTCCTATCGTTTCGATATGGGCCCCGGCCAGCTTCGCCTGATCGGCGGCGGGTTCTATCAGACGGTCGATGGTTTCAAGACACGCCTCGTCGCGCCGATCACAGGGGCGGCCGCGCTGGTCTATGACGGCACTGGCCGTCTGGATCTTGCCGACCAGGCCATGGGATGGCGGGCGGGCATCGCCTACGAAATCGAGGAATATGCCTTCCGCGCCAGCCTGGTCTACAACAGCAAGGTCAAGTATGACGATCTCACCGGCACGGTCGACCTGACCGAGGTGCCGAAGGCCGCCAATCCTGCCAATCCCTACCTTGGCGTCGTGACGCCGGTCTATGGTTCGGCTGAGGCGCCGGATTCCGTCGAACTCAAGCTGCAGAGCGGCATTGCGCCCGACTGGCTCGCCTTCGGTTCGGTCAAGTGGACGAACTGGAGCGTGCTGCAGTCGATCGCCTTCTGCCCGAAGGCCACCAAAGGCGTCGTCGCTTGCTCCGCCAGCAGCCAGCTCACCTCGCTCGATCTCTTCTATCGCGACGGCTGGACGATCAGCGGTGGCGTCGGCCACAAGTTCAACGAGCAATGGGCCGGCGCCCTCAGCCTGACCTGGGATCGCGGCACGAGCCAGGGCTACGGCGCCCAGACCGACACATGGACGCTCGGTGCAGGTGTCTCCTATACGCCGGTGGAGAATGTCGAGTGGCGTCTGGCCGGCGCGCTCGGCATCATGACCGGCGGAGAATCCGGCACCTACGTGTATAATGGCCGGACCTACGGCAACGACGTCTCCTATTCCTTCGGCGACGATCTGCTGGCGGCCCTTTCCACCAGCGTAAAGGTCAAGTTCTGATCTTGCTGCCCAAGTAGAAGTCTTCAAGCCCGGCAGTTCGCCGGGCTTTTCTTTGGGCGTTGGCAAGACAAATCGACGTTCCAATTTGTGACGATTCAGCAACACATTTTTACGACGTTTGGCGTATGGTGGCGGCAGGGCGAATTTGTCCATTTCCCGCCACAAAGAGGGCGCAGCGCTATTCGCAGGCGAGGAGATGGCAGGCGTACGGTGCGTGTAAATAGTAGCATGGGTCGATTTTTTTCCGGGTACATCAGATCGTACGGCGCGATTGGCGACATTCGTTCGATTGCGGTCGTTTCGCTTTCCGAACAAGGCAGTTCCGGCCGCCAATCCGGCCTCGCGATGAAGTCGTCGATCCGTTCATTGTCGCTGTTTTCGACCCGCTCCGATGAGCAGCCCGGCTTTGCCGAAAATGTCGATACCGGTTTCGTCACATTTACTGTTTACGAATGCGATAAAGGCGGGAAGGCGAATACCGCACCTGCCGAAAGAGTGCCACGGAGATTGCGGTCGAGCCATGCCGGGAGCCGGGTGGTTCTGAAGGATGGGCTGAGAATATCGCCTTTGAGAAAAGGCCAGTGGGCTGGATGCGACGCGGGTAAAGGAGCCATGGAGCTCGCCGCGGGATCGCTCGCCTCGAAGAAATACATCTGCGGGATGCACGGTGCGAGCGCCGTTGCCGCCTGCCTGAGATGAGCGAAAGAAATCGGTTGAAATGGTGACGTCCGAGTTCAAACTGTTCAAATTCATGCTGATGGGCATGTCGATAGCCGTAGCGCTGGCGCTGTCCGGTCCGTGCCGCGCATTCGACATCAAAGGTGGCGTCAGCAAGGAATCCGGACCCTTCGATCTCTTCAAGTTCGGCTTCAAAGCCTATAAGAACGGCCAGAAGGAAGAAGCGGTCGAAGCCTATAAATACGCCGCCGAAAAGGGCCACACCGGTTCGCGCTGGGCGCTCGCCAACATGTATGCCGATGGTGACGGTGTTACGCAGGACGATTTCGAAGCCTTCAAGATCTACAGCGAGATTGCCCAGCAGGGCGTCGAACCCGGCTCGGAAGATACGGGCTTCTTCGTCAACGCGCTGCTCTCGCTCGCCAGCTATTACAAGCATGGCATTGCCGGCAGTCCGGTCAGGATCGACCTCAGCCAGGCGCGCCAGCTTTATTTTCAGGTGGCCTCAACCTTTGGCGTCCCCGAGGCGCAGTTCCAGCTGGCGCAGATGATGCTGGCCGGCGAGGGCGGCAATGCCAGCCCGCAGCAGGCGAAGAAGTGGCTGAACCAGGCCCGCAAGAGCGGCCATCCCGGCGCCATGGCGGTCTTCGGCAATATTCTGTTCGATGAAGGCCAGACGGCCCGCGGTCTGGCGCTGATGACGGCAGCGCTCGACCGCTGCAAGCCCAAGGACTGCAGCTGGATGGAAGCGCTGCAGGAGCAGGCCTTCTCGGTAGCGAACGAGGCCGACCGCCGCACGGCGGTATCCCTCTCGCACACCATCGCGAGCGGTTCCGACGACTAAGCGCCGATCGGGCGCTCAGCCCGCGAAATCGAAATAAGCGATGACAGGCACGTGGTCGGACGGCTTTTCCCAGGCCCGCACATGTTTTTCGATCGCAGCCGATGTCATCCGGTCGGCGGCTTCCGGTGACAACAGCAGATGGTCGATGCGGATGCCGTTGTTCTTCGGCCAGGCGCCGGCCTGATAATCCCAGAAGGAATAGAACTGCGTCGCATCCGTCGTCGCGCGCACGGCATCCGTCAGCCCGAGATTTTCGAGCTTGCGGAACGCCTCCCGCGTCTGCGGCAGAAACAGTGCATCGTTTTCCCAGACCTTGGGATCGAAGCAGTCGTGCGGTTCCGGGATGACATTGTAATCGCCGGCAAGAACCAGCATGTCTTCATAGGCCAGCCGTTCGGCTGCAAACGTCCGCAGACGCTCCATCCAGGCGAGCTTGTAGGGATATTTCTCCGTTTCGACAGGATTGCCGTTCGGCAGGTAGATGCAGCAGACGCGCAGGATGCGCGTGTCGGACAGCGTGAACGCCGCTTCGAGGAAACGCGCCTGTTCGTCCAGCGGATCGCCGGGCAGGCCGCGGTTCACTTCGAAAGGTGAACTCTTGGAGAGGATCGCGACGCCGTTGAAGCCCTTCTGGCCGTGCGTTTCGACATGATAGCCGAGCGCCTCGATCTCCAGCCGCGGGAAACCTTCATCGACCGTCTTGATCTCCTGCAGGCAGACGATATCCGGATCGGAATCCTTGAGCCATTGCGTGAGATTGTCGATGCGCGCCTTGACGCCGTTGATGTTCCAGGTCGCGATCTTCATGGCTCTGTCCCGTTCCGCATCATGCATGTCGCCCAGAAGTGTGCAGCGGTTCTGGGATAACGACAGGCATAAAAAACAAAGAGCTAAAGCGCACCGCATGAATCAGCGTCGATGCAGCGCGCTTTAGTGCGCTTCTTTTATCGTGGTCTTTCACCGGCGGACAAGACGATAAACCGGCCGGAAGGAATTCTTCGGCCGGTTTGATGGGGAGTCCGTGCGTTTAAACGTTTCAGATCGAGAAACTGGTGCCACAGCCGCAGCTTGCCACCGCATTCGGGTTCTTGATCTGGAAGGATTGGCCAAGCAGATTGTCGACGAAGTCGATCTCCGAGCCCGCCATGTAGACGAGCGATAGGCTGTCGATCAGCACCTTGGCATCGTTCTTTTCGACGATAATGTCGTCGTCGTCAGCCCTGTCAGCAAGATCGAACTTGTAGGAAAAGCCCGAACAGCCGCCGCCTTCGACGGAAACGCGCAACGCGCTCTTGCCAGCTTCGGCGCCGACGATCGCAGCGATACGCTTTGCCGCGGCATCTGAAAGGGTTACACTTGTATCCGTCATGTTTCCTCCTGCCGGGGTCAAGATCCGGAGAGAATGGGTTTTGGCACTTGAATGTTCAAATGCCTGATATCAAAGAAACTTACCATAATCTTCGCGAAAAGGCGATGATGCGCCGAAGCGGTTAAGAAAGCGCCTCTTTGCCGTTTCATCGACCTATAGGTATGAAGAGCGATAAGCGGCGTCAATGGGCAGATGCGGCAACATGCAGGATGACGGTGAAGAATGACGATCGATACGCGTGCTTTGGGTTTCGGCAGCAGTGAAAGGGCGGTCTATGCGGCCGATCCCTGGACGACGCGCGGACGGCTCTATCAGGAGGACGGCAGCCCGACACGCTCCGATTTCCAGCGCGACCGCGACCGCATCGTTCACACCACCGCCTTCCGCAGGCTGAAGCACAAAACCCAGGTCTTCATCGCCCAGGACGGCGATCACTACCGCACCCGGCTGACGCATACAATCGAGGTGGCGCAGATCGCCCGCGCTCTTGCCCGCGCCCTGAAGCTCGACGAGGATCTGGCCGAGGGCGTTGCGCTCGTGCACGATTTCGGCCACACGCCGTTCGGTCATACCGGCGAGGACGCGTTGCACGAGGTGCTGCTGCCCTATGGCGGCTTTGACCACAATGCCCAATCGCTGCGCATCGTGACCAAGCTGGAGAGGCGCTATGCTGAATTCGACGGCATCAACCTGACATGGGAAAGCCTCGAAGGTCTCGTCAAGCACAATGGTCCGCTTCTGACGCCTGAGGGAGTCGGCACGCGCGGTCCCGTTCCGCAACCGATCCTCGATTATTGCGAGCTGCACGATCTCGAGCTTGCAACCTATGCCAGCCTCGAGGCCCAGGTGGCGGCGATCGCCGATGACATTGCCTATAATACCCACGATATCGACGATGGCCTGCGCTCCGGCTATCTGACTTTCGACATGCTGGAGGAAATCCCATTTCTTGCAGGGCTGATGGCCGAGGTGCGGGAGCGATATCCGCATCTGGAGGCCAGCCGCTTCACTCATGAGATCATGCGCCGTCAGATTACCCGCATGGTGGAGGACGTGATCGGCGTCGCGCAGCAGCGCCTGTCGCTCTTGCACCCTGAGAGCGCAGCCGACATCCGCGCTGCCGGCCAGGTTATCGCCAGCTTTTCCGAGGGGATGGCCGAGACCGACAGGCAGATCAAGGCGATGCTCTTCAAACGCATCTACCGCAATCCGGATATCATGCGCATCCGTGCCGGCGCCGCCCAGATCGTCACCGATCTCTTCGCCGCCTACATGGCCAATCCGAAGGAGATGCAAAGCCATTACTGGGTCGATCATATCGCCGGTCTGTCCGATGCGCCGAAGGCTCGCCATGTCGGCGATTATCTCGCCGGCATGACCGACACCTATGCCATCAGCGCCCACAGGCGGTTGTTTGACCACACTCCGGATTTGCGATAGGCAGCGGTCGCCCACGCCGAGGGCTGATTTGAGCCTTTGGCACAGCCTATGCATGGAAGAGTGCGATGAACCTTTTTACCGACTTCGAAGCCAGGATCAAAACCGCCCTTGAACAGATCGATCTGGTCAGGGATAAGCGATCCGAGCTCGATTTCGGCCGCATCACCGTCGAGCCGCCGCGTGACGCGAGCCATGGCGATGTGGCGACCAATGCCGCAATGGTGCTGGCAAAACCGCTTGGAACCAACCCGCGCGCGCTGGCTGACGTCATCATCGCCAAGCTGAAAGAGGATGCCGACGTCGCCGATGTCTCGGTCGCGGGGCCTGGCTTCATTAACATCCGTCTCGCCGTCGGCTACTGGCAGCGGCTGCTCGCCTCGATGATCGGCGCCGGCACCGACTACGGCCGCTCGACGCTCGGCAAGGGCAAGAAGGTCAACGTCGAATATGTCTCGGCCAATCCGACCGGCCCCATGCATGTCGGCCATTGCCGTGGCGCCGTCGTCGGCGACGCGCTCGCCAACCTGCTCGCTTTTGCCGGTTACGGCGTCGAGAAGGAATATTACATCAACGATGCCGGCTCGCAGATCGACGTGCTCGCCCGTTCCGTCTTCCTGCGCTATCGTGAAGCGCTCGGCGAAAAGATCGGCGAAATCCCCTCGGGTCTCTATCCCGGCGACTATCTCGTGCCTGTCGGTCAGTCGCTTGCCGCCGATTACGGCGTGCGTCTGCACAACATGCCGGAAGACCAATGGATGCCGATCGTCAAGGATCGCACCATCGATGCGATGATGGTGATGATCCGCGACGATCTGGCGTCGCTGAACGTCCATCACGACGTCTTCTTCTCCGAGCGAACCCTGCATGCCAATGGTGCGGCCGCGATCCGCACGGCGATCAACGACCTGACCTTCAAGGGTTACGTCTACAAGGGAACACTACCGCCGCCGAAGGGTCAGCTTCCCGAGGATTGGGAAGATCGCGAACAGACACTGTTCCGCTCGACCGAGGTGGGCGACGATATCGACCGGCCGCTGATCAAGTCGGATGGCTCCTACACCTATTTCGCCGCCGACGTCGCCTACTTCAAGAACAAGTTCGACCGTGGTTTCGACGAGATGATCTACGTGCTTGGCGCCGACCATGGCGGTTACGTCAAGCGCCTGGAAGCGGTTGCACGCGGCGTTTCGGACGGTAAGGCGAAGCTGACGGTGCTGCTCTGCCAGCTCGTCAAGCTCTATCGCAACGGCGAGCCGGTGAAGATGTCGAAACGCTCGGGCGATTTCGTCACGCTTCGGGACGTCGTCGAAGAAGTCGGTCGTGATTCGGTCCGGTTCATGATGCTTTATCGCAAGAATTCCGAACCGCTCGACTTCGATTTCGCCAAAGTGACGGAACAATCGAAAGATAATCCAGTCTTCTACGTGCAATACGCGCATGCTCGCTGCATGTCGGTCTTCCGGCAGGCGAGGGAGGCTTTTGCCGACCTCGATGTTTCGCCAGAGAATCTCGCGCAAACCGTTGCAGGCATTGGCGATCCGGCCGAATTGCAGCTCGTCGCCAAGCTTGCTGAATTCCCGCGTATCGTCGATGCGGCGGCCCAGTCGCAGGAGCCACATCGCGTCGCTTTTTACCTCTACGACCTCGCCAGTTCCTTCCACGCGCACTGGAACAAAGGTAAAGATCAGCCAGAATTACGATTTGTTAATGATAAAAACCGAGAATCAAGTATTGCCAGACTTGGGCTGGTGTACGCCGTCGCGTCGGTTTTGAAGTCGGGACTCGCCATTACAGGCACTGCCGCACCGGACGAAATGCGATAACGTCACCATTTCCCCACAATGCGCTGGCATTTGAGCGTTGGCGTTTGCGAGTGGGAATAGGCATGGCTGATAAACAACTTGCGTATGATACGCGCGGAAAAAACGATCTGTTTGCCGACGATGATCCGTTGGCTGAACTTGCCCGGATCGTCGGCTTCGAGCCGCGTGTTGCGGCGAATACGGTGACTGAGACCGCACGCCGCGAGCCCGCCCTCGATCTCGAAGACGAGCTTGGGCGCGAGTTCGATCGCTACGATTCGCCACGTCCGCTCGCAGAGCTCGACCGGCCCGCCGAGCCGTTCTCTGATGATGTCACTCCTGAAGATTACGTCGAGCCCGTTCTCGACGCTTCTCCCGCCGCCGAACGTGCGGAGGTTCCTGAGCCGGTTTCCGTCGCCCCCGTCGAGGCTGAAGAAGTCGAGGCTGAAGAAGAAGTAGCTTTGCCCGCCGCAGGGAATGGGGACGCATCTGCCGCCGACTGGGGGGAGCAGCTTTCCCCCGAGCCCGAGCCCGAGCCCGAGGCATCGGTGCAATCGGCCTTCGGCGGTGCGCGCGACCTGATCGAGGAGCTTGAGCTGTCGATCGGCGCAGCACCCGTTTCTTCGCTGGCGCAGCCCGCCAAGGCGCCGCAATGGTCGGCTGCCAGCATCAGGCTGCCGCTTGCCAATTTCCATGCACCGAAGCGCGATGAACCGGTTGTTTTGCCGGAGCCTGTGGCCGAAACGGTCGCAGCACCGGTTGCTGAGGCACCGTCCGCCGATCTTCCTGTGGTCGAACCGCAACCTGTCATCGAGCCGCCGGCGACCGTCGCTGCTATCGAGCCTTCCGAGGAATTCGAATCCGCTTCACCGTCGCTTGGCTTCCCCGCCGAGCTCGATCGCCATGATGAGGTGATCGCATCGGATGAGACCGCCGAGGCCGAAGAATTCGTCGAGATCGAGGAAGAGCTGCAGGATTTCGGGTCCGATGCCGGTTTCGATCTCATCGCCGCCGCCGTCGAAGGCGAGATCCAGGCCGATGCCGCGCTGACCGAGGTCGTGCCTGATGTTCCGCACACCGCCGGCACGTTCGATCTTGACGATCTGCTCGCCGACGTCTCGCGTTATCCGGTGCCGCAACGTGCCAATCCGACGCCCGTCTCGCCGCAGCCCGCATCGATCGAGGCAGCGCCCGTTTCTGCTGCTCCCATGGCCGCCGCACCTGTCGAGCCCAAGGTGATCGCGCCCGCACCGCTCGCCGCAGCACCCGTCCAGCCTGCTCCGATCGAACCGGCTCCGGTCTATGCTTCCGAAGCCGCAAGGCCGATCGCGCCGCAGCTTGCTGAGGTCGTTGTGCCCCAGCCTGCCGCAACGGCATATTCGCGGGCGCCGCAGCCGGTACCGGAAGCCGACGACCCCTTCGCCGGCCATGATTTCGAGCTGGATCTTGCCGGCATCGAGCTGGAACTCGCCGACCTCGATTTCTCCGAGACGTCCGAGCCAGTGCCGCAGCCAGAGCCGCCTGCACCTGCTCCCCAGCCAACCGCTGCCGTCGCTCCGCCTCGGCCCGCGCCTGTTTTTGCGACTGAGCCGCCAGCTCCTGCTTTCCAGCCGGCCGCTACCGCCCCTGCACGGTCCGCTCCAGCCTTCGTTCCCGAGCCGCAGGCTCCAGCTCCGGCTCCGGCTTTTAACTGGGCGGCTGCCTCCGACTCGACCGAAGACCTGCCATTCGATCCGGCGATGATCTCCGATCCGGAGGATCGTCCCGAGACGGTCGACGACATGCACGTGCCGACGCTGCCGCCGGTCGAGCAGCCCGCGCCGGTCGCGAAAACTGCTGATTTCGATTTCGATCTCGACGCGGAGATCGCCAGCTTCTTTGAACCGGCCAAGCCGCGGCAAACGCCGACGCCAGTCCGGGATACGGCTGCGGCCGCGGCAACGCCGGTCAAGCCTACCATTGCCGATGGCCTCGATGATTTCGAACGGGCGCTGGAGGAGGATTTCCGCCGCAGCGTGCGCGAGCCGGTCGAGCGCCGCGAGACCTCCGAGGTTCGTATCGAGTCGGCAAGCCAGGCCGCTGATTTCAGCCGCGCCCGGTCGATGCGCCGGCTGCTTGCCGGGGCCGTCGTGCTCGTGGTCTTCGCCGGTGTCGCTTATGGTGTCTATTCCTCCGTCTGGAACGGCGAGGGGCTCGGCATTGTCGCGTCCGGCGAGCCGCGCGTGATCGCCGCCGACAAGGAGCCGGTCAAGGTCGTTCCGGAAAATCCTGGCGGCAAGACCGTGCCGAACCAGGATAAGGCCGTTTACGACCGTGTTGCGGGTTCTGCCGAAGAGCCGAAGCAGAAGGCGCTCGTCTCTTCCGACGAGGCGCCCGTCGATGTTGTCCAGCGCACGCTGACACCGGAAGCGCTGCCTGAAGACGACGAGAACGCCAACGCTGACGATCAGGTCACGCCGACTGCGGTCGGTGAGACGGAGGATCCGCGTCTGTTGCCGAACCAGGACAATGCCGACAACGCTTCGGCAAGCGACGCCGACAAGACGCCGTCCGTTTCGCCACGCAAGGTCCGCACGATGATCGTCAAGCCTGACGGTACGTTGGTTGCCCGCGAGGAGCCGGCGCCCGTCGATCAGCCGATGCCGTCTGCCCAGCCGACGCAGTCTGCTCAGGCGACACAGTCTGCCCAGGCGACACAGTCTGCCCAGGCGACGCCGTCTGCCCAGCCGACACCGCCGGCTCAGCCGCCGTTGACGGCCCAGTCGACCCCGTCCGCGCAATCGACCTCGCCCGTGCCTCCAGTCGGCGGAACGGCCGCAAGCTTCCCGGCAAGCGCCGAGGTTGCTTCCGCCGATGCGCGTTCTGCAGCCCCTGTCGAAACTGCGCCGGCACAGCCGCCGCTCGCCGGCAGTGCTGATGCGCAGGCCGCAAATCCCGCTCCGGCCGCTCCGCCGGTGCGCCCGGTCAAGACCTCGGCGATTGCCGATACCGCGCCGATTCCGACCGCGCGTCCGGCCGACCAGCCCGTCAACGTCGTCGGCACCGTCACCGAGAAGGGCAATGTCCGGCCGCCCGCACAGCAGCCGAAGACGACTGAGGTCGCGGCCGCAGCTCCAGTCGCCGCAAAGCCACAGCAGGCCGCATCCGCCGGCGGCTACGGCATCCAGATCGCCTCGCTGCCTTCGGAAGACGAGGCGACCAAATCCTATGCCAACCTGTCGAAGAAATTCGCCAGCGTGCTTGGCGGCCGCAGTCATGAGATCCGCAGGGCCGATATCGCCGGCAAGGGTACTTTCTACCGTGTCCGCATTCCGGCCGGTTCCAAGGACGAGGCCGCAGCGCTCTGCGAACAGTATCGCGCGGCGGGCGGAAGCTGCCTGATCTCCAAGTAGATCGGTTTTTTGAACAGAATATAGGAGCGGGGGCGGGGGGGGGGGGGGGGGGGGGGGGGGGGGGGGGAATCAAAAGCGATGATCCTTGGCTGCAGCGGCCTTTCCCTCACATCCGAAGAGAAAGCCTTTTATCGGGGCGAACGGCCCTGGGGCTTCATCCTCTTCGGGCGCAACATCTCCGAAGCACGGCAGATCACCGATCTCGTCGCCGAACTGCGCGACAGTGTCGGCTGGCATGCACCGGTGCTAATCGACCAGGAGGGCGGCCGCGTCCAGCGCATCCGCCCACCCGTTCTAGCGCGTTATCCTTCCGGCCAGACGCTCGGCGATCTCTATCGCCGCGATCGTATGCTCGGCCTGCGCGCCGCCTGGTTGATGTCGCGGCTGCACGCCTTCGACCTTTCGAGCCTCGGCATCGATGTCGATTGCCTGCCGGTGCTCGATGTGCCTGTCGAGGGCAGCAGCAACGTTATCGGTGACCGCGCCTATGGCGGCGATCCTGAAACCGTCATCGCGATGGGAAGGGCGGTTGCCGCAGGGCTGAAGGCCGGCGGCCTATTGCCTGTGATGAAGCATATGCCCGGCCACGGTCGCGGCTTTGCGGATTCACATCTGGAGCTGCCTGTCGTCACCGTCTCGCGCGATGAGCTGGAACTCCATGATTTCCCGCCCTTTGTCGCGATGAAGGACGAGTTGATGGCCATGACCTGTCATGTCGTTTTCGCCGCCATCGACCCGGACAATCCGGCGACGACCTCGCGCAAGGTGATCGACGGCATCATCCGCGAACACATCGGCTTTAACGGTCTGCTGCTCTCCGACGACAGCTCGATGAACGCTCTTTTCGGCACGATCGGTGAACGCGCGGCGAATATCATTGCAGGCGGATGCGATATCGTGCTGCATTGCAACGGCAATATGGACGAGATGCTAGATGTCGTGGCAAATGTTCCGCCGCTCGCCGGCATATCGCTTGCCCGCGCAAAAGCGGTGGAAGCAGGCTTCGCGGCGCCGGATACATCAGATGAAGCGGACTTGAGGGCGGAATTCGAGGCGATGTTTGCGACGGTCTGATCGTAAGGGAGTAGCTAGGTGAGCACGGTCAAGGGCACGGAACGTCCGCAGGCGGCGACGCCGATGGACAAGTTGTGGCAGGATAACGGTGCGGAGCGCGCCAGCCACGAGCCGGCGCTGGTGATCGACGTCGCCGGCTTCGAAGGCCCGCTCGACCTGTTGCTCTATCTCGCCCGAAACCAGAAGGTCGACTTGTCGCGCATTTCGGTGCTTGCGCTCGCCGAGCAATACCTGCTGTTCATCGAAAGCGCCCGGCGTATCCGCATTGAGCTTGCCGCCGACTATCTCGTCATGGCAGCCTGGCTTGCCTATCTCAAGTCGAAGCTGCTCATTCCCCAGCAGGTCAAGGATGACGGCCCTTCCGGCGAGGAGCTGGCGGCAACACTCGCCTTCCGCCTGAAACGTCTCGAAGCCATGCGCCAGGCGGCAGACGGCCTCGTCAACCGCAACCGCCTCGGCCGCGATATCTTCGTGCGCGGTGCGCCCGAGCATATTCCCGACCGGCAGCAATCCGCTTACGCAGCGAGCCTCTACGATCTCCTGACCGCCTATGCGGCGCTGCGCCAGCGCCATGCCGTCACTCAGGTGACGATCGAGCGGCGCACCGTCTGGTCGCTGACCGATGCACGCGAGCTGCTGACCCAGATGATCGGCGAGGTCGCCGACTGGACGGCGATGGAGCATTATCTGCTGCGTTATCTCGCAGCGCCTGAAGAACGCGTCACGGCAATCGCCAGCGCCTTTGCCGCCTCGCTGGAGCTGGTGCGCGAGGGCAAGCTCGAAATCCGCCAGGACGGCGCCTTTCAGCCGATATACATGCGCCGCGGTCCGAAACATGCCACGCTGCAGGTGGTGGAACAGGAGCGGCCGGCTTGATCGACCTGAGGGGCGAAGAAGATTTCGAAGGCAATTTCGAAGGCAGGGGCCGCGACCTGCAGGCCGAGATCGAGGCCGAGCGCATCGCCGAGGCGCTGGTCTTCGCCTCCTCGCAGCCGGTCTCCGAAGGCTTCCTCGCGGAGCGCCTGCCCGAGAAGACCGACGTGCATGCGATCATGCTGCGCCTGAAGGAGCAATATGCGCCGCGGGGCGTCAATCTTGTGCAGGTCGAAGGCGCCTGGGCCTTCCGCACCGCCGCCGACTTGTCCTTCGTCATCCGCCGTGATGACAATGAGGTGAAGAAGCTTTCGCGCGCCGCACTGGAAGTGCTGGCGATCATCGCCTATCATCAGCCGGTGACCCGTGCGGAAATCGAAGATATCCGCGGCGTCCAGACCTCGCGCGGCACGCTCGACGTGCTGATGGAGGCGGGCTGGGTGCGCTTCCGCGGCCGCCGGCGCACACCGGGCCGGCCGGTGACATTGGGCACGACACGCGATTTCCTCGACCATTTCGGACTCGAAGAGCTGCGTGACCTGCCCGGTCTCGAAGAGTTGAAGGGAGCGGGCTTGCTGTCGGGCCGCATTCCGGCGAACTTCAATATTCCCTCGCCGTTGATGAACGACGAACTGACCGAGGACGAAGACCCGATCACCCAGATGGACCTCGAGGAACTGGGGTTGCTGGCACCGCGTGGCACCCCTGAAGATTGAGGGGCTTGCGTCTTGCTTTTGCCATGCATGGCGAAAACAATGGTGGCCACCACTTTTCGATGGGTCGATGGCTTGTCACAAAGGGCGATACCGTGACATTAAGCTCAATCCAAAGGGCTTGATGTTGGAAACGATGTTGGAAATCCTTACATCGTGGGAACATAGAAACAGGGAGTTAGCGTAATGGGTTCTTTTAGCATGTGGCACTGGCTGATCGTTCTGGTCATCGTGCTGTTGTTGTTCGGTCGCGGCAAGATTCCGGAACTAATGGGCGACGTTGCCAAGGGCATCAAGAGCTTCAAGAAGGGCATGACGGACGAAGACGCGCCGGATACGGCAAAAACCGTCGATCACAAGGCCGACGAAACGAAGTAACCAAGTCCGGGAAAAAGCGCAGCCCCCGCGCTTCCCGTCCAGGAGCCTTGCATGTTCGATATTGGCTGGACCGAGCTTTTGGTCATCGCGGTCGTACTGATCGTGGTTGTCGGTCCCAAGGATTTGCCGCCGATGCTGCGCGCTTTCGGCAAGATGACGCAGCGCGCCCGCAAGGTCGCGGGCGAATTCCGTGCGCAGTTCGATGAAGCGTTGCGCGAAGCGGAACTTGACGATGTCCGCCAGACGATCAGCGACGCCCAGAAACTCAACCCGGTCAACAGCCTGCGCGAGGCGATGAATCCGCTTCGCCAGATGGGCAACGAGATCAAGGCCGACCTGCAGAAGTCGACCACGGTCACGGAGAACAAGACCGAGGTGCCGCCCGATGCTGTTGCAGCCCCGACGCCGTCGATGAGCTTGCCGGAAACGCCGCCATTGGTAGCGACACCTGCGCCGTCGGAACAGGTCGCAGCAGCGATCGTGCAGGCTGATACGGTTGCCGCCAAGTCGAAGGTCGCGCGCAAGCCGCGCGTCAAGGCTGCCGACAAGGTCGATGCTGCGGCCGCCGTTGCCGTGCCTGTGGAAAAACCGAAACGCACGACGGCAGCCAGGAAGCCTGCAACGCCGAAGAAGCCGGCGCAGAGGAAGAAGGACGAGGCATGAGCGGTGACATCGAAGACAAGCCGCAGCCGTTGATCGAGCACCTGATGGAGCTGCGCACGCGGCTGATGTGGTCGATCGGCGCGTTTTTCGTCGCCTTCATCGCATGCTTCTTTTTTGCCAAGCATCTCTTCAACTATCTGGTCATACCCTACAAGACAGCCGTCGTGTGGGCGCATCTCGACGTCGAGAAAGCCCAGCTCATCTACACCGCGCCGCAGGAATTCTTCTTCACCCAGGTCAAGGTGGCGATGTTCGGCGGCCTTGTGGTCGCGTTCCCGATCATTGCCGCCCAGGTCTACAAGTTCGTGGCGCCGGGTCTCTACAAGAACGAGCGCCAGGCTTTCCTGCCGTTCCTGATTGCCTCGCCGGTCCTGTTCCTGATGGGCGGCGCGCTCGTCTATTTCTTCTTCACGCCGATGGTCATGTGGTTCTTCCTGTCGATGCAGCAGGCGCCAGGTCATGACGAGATAGCAATCTCGCTGATGCCGAAGGTCTCGGAATATCTGAGCCTGATCATGACGCTGGTCTTCTCCTTCGGCCTCGTCTTCCAGCTTCCCGTCGTCACCACGCTGCTTGCCCGTGTCGGTCTTCTGACGTCGCAATGGCTCGCCGAAAAGCGCAAGTTTGCCATCGTCCTCGCCTTTGTCGTCGCCGCCGTGCTGACGCCGCCGGATCCGATGTCCCAGATCGGCCTTGCGATACCGACGATCCTTCTCTACGAGATTTCCATCCATGCGGCGCGACTCGTGGAGCGCCAGCGTGCCCGGCAGGCGGTCGAAAAGGAAACCGGATCCGCAGACGTTGCCAAGACGGACAGCGTCTGAGCTGAGATCTGGAAATCCCTTCATGAACGCCGTCGACTGCATGATCCTTAAATCGCAATCGGTTTAAGGAATTATGCAGCAATTCAAAGTGTTACAGCGTCCCTTGCGCGTCTGAAAAGACACGGCGGCGCTGTAATTTCCGGTCGAGGTCCGATCAGGCTTTGGCCGGGCCACCTCTGTTGCAACGACCTGGAACGACGATGCTCGATATCAAATGGATCCGTGAGAATCCCGAAGCGCTCGATGCCGCCCTTGCCAAGCGCGGCGGGGAGCCTCTGGCCCAAAGTCTCGTTGCCCTCGATGAAAAGCGGCGCTCCGCCGTGCAGAAGGCGCAGGACTTGCTCTCCCGCCGCAACCTCGCCTCCAAGGAAATTGGCGCGGCGATGGCCCAGAAGAATAGCGAGCTTGCCGAGAAGCTGAAGGCCGAGGTGTCTGAACTGAAGACCCTGCTGCCGGCGATCGAGGAAGAGGACCGGCAACTGACGGCCGAACTCAACGACGCGCTCTCGCGCATCCCGAACATACCTTTCGACGACGTCCCGGTCGGCAAGGACGAGCATGACAATGTCGTCACCCGCACCGTCGGCGAAAAGCCGCGCTGGAACCACGCACCGAAGGAGCACTTCGAAATCGGCGAAGCACTCGGTTATATGGACTTCGAGCGCGCCGCCAAGCTCTCCGGCTCGCGCTTCACGGTTCTGACCGGGCCGCTCGCCAAGCTCGAGCGTGCGCTCGGCCAGTTCATGATCGATCTCCACACCAGCGAGCACGGCTATACCGAAGTCAGCTCGCCGCTGATGGTGCGCGACGAGGCCGTTTATGGCACCGCCCAGCTGCCGAAATTCGCCGACGATCTCTTCAGGACGACGGACGGTCGCTGGTTGATCCCGACGGCCGAAGTGACGCTGACCAATCTGGTGCGCGAGGAAATCCTCGATCAGGAAAAGCTGCCGCTCCGCTTTACCGCGTTGACGCCGTCCTTCCGTTCGGAGGCGGGCTCTGCCGGCCGCGATACGCGCGGCATGCTGCGCCAGCATCAGTTCTGGAAATGCGAGCTCGTTTCGATCACCGATGCCGAGAGCGCCATTGCCGAGCATGAACGCATGACCGCCTGCGCCGAAGAAGTGCTGAAACGCCTCGGCCTGCATTTCCGCACCATGACGCTTTGCACCGGCGACATGGGCTTCGGCTCGCGCAAAACTTACGATCTCGAAGTCTGGCTGCCGGGGCAGAATACCTTCCGTGAAATCTCCTCCTGCTCGGTCTGCGGCGATTTTCAGGGCCGCCGAATGAATGCGCGCTACCGCGGCAAGGAAGACAAGAGCAACAGGTTCGTCCACACGCTGAACGGTTCCGGCACGGCCGTCGGCCGCTGCCTGATCGCTGTCCTTGAAAATTATCTGAACGAGGACGGTTCCGTCACGATTCCGGACGTTTTGCTGCCCTATATGGGCGGATTGACCAAGATCGAACGGGCGGCCTGAGGCGATGCGCATCCTGCTTACGAATGACGACGGCATTCACGCCGAAGGCCTTGCAGCGCTGGAGCGGATCGCGCGGACGCTGTCCGACGATGTCTGGATCGTCGCGCCCGAGACCGACCAGAGCGGCCTTGCCCATTCGCTGAGCCTCTCCGAACCGTTGCGGCTGCGCAAGATTTCCGACAAGCATTTCGCCCTGCGCGGCACGCCGACCGATTGCGTCATCATGGGCATCAGGCAGGTGATGGACATCAAGCCGGATCTGGTCCTGTCTGGCGTCAATTCAGGCTCGAACGTTGCCGACGATGTGACCTATTCCGGCACGATCGCCGGCGCCATCGAAGGCACCATGCAGGGCGTGCGCTCGTTTGCGCTGAGCCAGGCCTATCTCTACGAGGACGGCGCGCGCATCGTGCCCTGGGAGGTCTGCGAGACGCATGCGCCGGCCCTTCTGGAAAAGCTGATGGTCCTGGACCTGCCGGAGGGTACGTTCCTCAATCTCAACTTCCCGAACTGCCGTCCCGACGAAGTCAATGGCGCCGAGGTGACCATGCAGGGCAAGCTCGCCTTCAATCTGCAGGTCGACGCCCGCTCCGACGGCCGGGGCTTTCCTTACTACTGGCTGAAGTTTGGCGAACGCGCCGGCGCCTTCGTTGAAGGCACCGATATTCACGCCCTGAAGCATAATAAGATTTCGGTAACGCCTTTGAAACTGGATCTGACCGATTATTCCGTGACGGACCGCGTGGCGCGGGCCTTGGGATACGGAGCACAAGTTTGACGGCAAGACTGGCGGAGAAGGAGGGCTTTGCTGCACTCGTCCTCAGATTGCGTGCCGAAGGCATCTCCGACCTCGATCTGCTGACGGCGGTCGAGCAGACGCAGCGCTCACTGTTTGTGCCGCCGCAATATGCCGACGACGCCTATTCAAGCCGGACGATCCCGATCGAGTGCGGCTCCTTTCTCGAAGGCATCGATTTTGCCGTCCGCATCCTGCATCACCTGAAGCTCAAGCCCGGCCAGCGCGTCCTGGAGATCGGCACCGGAAGCGGTTTTACCGCCGCCGTCATGGGCCGCATGGCCGAGCGTGTCCTGTCCATCGACCGCTACAAGACGCTGACGACGGCAGCGCAGCGGCGCATGGAATCGCTTGGTCTGCGCAGCGTCATCATTCGCCATGCCGACGGCAGTGCCGGCATGCAGGGTGAGGGCACCTTCGACCGCATCCTGGTGACGGCGGCCTTCAACGCGATGCCGCGCTTTTATACCGACCAGCTCGTTTCCGGCGGCTCGATGATCGCGCCGCTCATGATTTCCGAGAACGAGTGTCGCATGGTGCGGCTGACGAAAACCGGCAGCCGTTTCGAACGCGAGGAACTGTTCGAAGCACCCTATCTGCCGATCGTTCCGCGCCTTGCCTCGCTGTTGTAGGGCCTCGCTGCCCTAGGCGTAGATGTTTTCCGGACGGATCGGCGTGAAATCTGAATATGCATCACAATCGGAAAAGCTGCTCGCAGTTTTCGGCATTATGCTCTGCGCACTACGATTTTTCACCCGTAAGCCTATGGTTATCAACTTCTCAAAAATATCGCACTGATTCCAGCATCTTAACCGCGTGGTAATACTAACGCGTTTTAATAGACTCACAAATGGTTGCGTTCTCAGTGGGTCGAGTCATGCGTTTCAGTCTTTCGCCAAAGTTCGGGAAGTCGGCCGGTAATCTTCTGGTTGTTGGCCTGCTGGCAAGTGCCGCAACGGGCTGCAGTTCCGATGTGACACGGTTTGGCGGTTTGTTTTCCTCCTCCGGGCAGGACCAGATCACCACAAGTTCCATTCCGCGCAGGAATATGAACGGTTCTCAGGGCGATCCGGTGCCGCGCGCCGATCTCGGCGGTTCGGCCGTTGCCAGCCAGTCGGGTTACGGCGGCGGCAATGACGCGCTGAACCAGCCTTATCCCGCGCGCCAGGGTTACGATCCGACCCGCACGTCGAACTCGAGCGCACGTCTCGCTTCCGCGCCGGTCTCGGTGCAGCGTTCAGATCTGGCCGCGCCGACGGCCGTTGCTCCGTCCCGGCAGCGGGAAAGGGAAGTCGCGCTCGCCCAACCATTCCCGGCTGCGCCGCAGGCCGAAAAGCCCCGTTTGATGGCGCCGGCGGCACCCAAGGTGACGCCTGATACGCTGACGACCGGCACGACGCCGAAGGTTTCCGGCTGGTCCGCGACCAACGCTCCTTCGGTAACGCTGCGTCCGGGTGAAAGCATCGCTACGCTCTCCAGGCGTTTTGGCGTTCCGGAAAAGGAAATCCTGCGCGTCAATGACCTGAAGACGGCATCTGCCGCCCAGCCGGGCCGGGCGATCCTCATCCCGACATTCAATGGCGGCAATGCCGCCAAGGCGGCATCGCAGGCGGCTGACCTTTCCAAGCCCGGCAAGATGCCGGAGGCGCCGAAGGCGCCTGAGCAGAACGTTGCCGTCATTCCGGGCGCCAATTCCGCCCGTGACAAGACGCTGGCGAGTGCCGATGCCACCGGCAAGCTTCCCGTCGGCGCCGGCAAGGATCCGAAGGCACCTGCCGGCACCTATGTCGTCAAGCAAGGCGATTCCCTGGCAAAGATCGCCAAGGCGACCGGCAGCAATGTCGACGATCTCAAGGCCGCCAACAATCTTTCGGCCAACTCGCTCCGCATCGGTCAGGCTCTGAAGATCCCGAACGGCACCGCCGACAATATCAAGACCGCCTCGATCCCGGCCGAGAAGGTCGATCCGAAGCCGACCCAGCCGGCGGCTACCCTGCAGACGGCTTCCGTGCAGCCTGCGCCCTATAAGGCGCCGGCCGCCACCCAGACCGTCGACGATGCCGAGAAGAAGTCGGACGTCAGCTCCGCCGCACCGGAATCGACCGGTATCGGCAAATACCGCTGGCCGGTGCGCGGCCAGGTCATTGCTTCATACGGCGCCAACGTCAACGGCAACCGCAATGACGGCATCGACATCTCGGTACCGCAGGGCACACCAATTAAGGCCGCTGAAAACGGCGTCGTCATTTATGCCGGCAACGGCCTGAAGGAACTCGGCAACACGGTTCTCGTCCGTCACGACGACGGCACCGTCACCGTCTACGGCAACGCCGACACGCTGAGCGTCACCCGCGGCCAGAAGATCCAGCGCGGCCAGACGGTTGCCGTCTCCGGCATGAGCGGCGACGTCAAGCAGCCGCAGGTCCATTTCGAGGTGCGCAAGGACGCGTCCCCGGTCAACCCGATGACTTTCCTGGAATAGGTACTGCGTACCAGGAAACGCAAAAGCCCGGCCACCAGCCGGGCTTTTGTCATTTAATGCATGTCGCGCAAAAGTGCGCAGCGGTTTTGGGATAAACGACAAAGACCCAAAACGCGTCGCGTGAATTCGGATTGACGCGCGACGCGCTCTAGCCCCGATCGATGTGAACGCGCATGCGCCCGGCCAGGTCCTGGATATACTGCCAGGCGACGCGGCCGGAGCGTGCGCCGCGCGTCGTTGCCCATTCCAGCGCCTCGGCATGCATCTTGTCGCGTTCGAGCCCGAGCTTGAAGTGATCGGCATAGCCGTCGATCATGCCGAGATAATCGTCCTGGCTGCATTTGTGGAAGCCGAGCCAGAGGCCGAAGCGGTCGGAAAGCGAAACCTTTTCCTCGACCGCCTCCGACGGATTGATCGCCGTCGACTGCTCGTTTTCCATCATGTGGCGCGGCAGGAGATGACGCCGGTTGGAGGTGGCGTAAAAGAGCACATTGTCCGGCCGCCCTTCGACGCCGCCGTCGAGTGCCGCCTTCAGCGATTTGTAGGCGGTGTCATCGTGATCGAAGGAGAGATCGTCGCAGAAGACGATCACGCGGTACGGCGTGTCCTTCAGGAGGTCGAGCAGATGGGGGAGGGTGGCGATATCCTCGCGATGGACTTCCACCAGCTTCAGCAAGACGCTGCTTTCGCGCCTGACATCCTCGTGTACGGCCTTGACCAGCGAGGATTTGCCCATGCCGCGCGCGCCCCAGAGCAGCACATTGTTGGCGGCATAACCCTCGGCGAAACGCACCGTATTCTCATGCAGGATGTCGCGCACATGATCGACGCCGCGGATGAGCGTCAACGCCACCCGGTTCGGTCTCTTGACCGGCTGCAGATGCTGGCGCAAAGGCGCCCAGACGAAGCAGTCGGCAGCATCCCAGTCGTTGAGGGCGGGTGCCGGTCCGGCAAGACGCTCGACGGCGTCTGCGAGCCGTCTAAGTTCGGCGAGCAGGGCTGTGTTGATTTCCTCGGTCATCGGTGGCCTCCTGATTTCTCACTGCGGCAATCCGCTTTAATCTTTCGATGCCGGGTAGCATGGCGTTTTGACGGCGGAAAGGTTATGAGGCAGCGGAATCGGTACTGTTTCCGGCTGTTTCTGTTGCATTCATCGAAGCGGTAACTATAGTCCGGCAACCTGAAAAGAGAGGCGGAGTTCCGCCGCCCAAGCCTGAGGAGTTTAGCATGTTCATCACCCCGGCATTCGCCCAGAGCGCGACCGATACCGCAACGGGATTCGGCGGTTCCGGTTTCGAAATGATCATCCTGTTCGTGCCGCTGATGGTCGTCTGGTACTTCCTGCTGATCCGTCCGCAGCGCGCACAGGCAAAAAAGCGTGAGGAGACCCTGAAGGCAATTCGTCGCGGCGACCAGGTCGTCACCGGCGGCGGTCTCGTCGGCAAGGTCACCAAGGTCGTCGACGAAAAGGAAGTCGAAGTCGAGATCGCCGATGGCGTGCGCGTGCGCATCGTCCGCAGCGGCATCTCCGAAATTCGCGTCAAGGGTGAACCGGTCAAGGCCGACGCGGCGTAACAAGCGATAACGGCAGGACCGCCGGATCGGAAGATCGTCGAGAGAATGTTGCATTTTTCCCGCTGGAAAACACTTCTGATTTGGCTGGTCGCGTTTGCGGCCATCGCCATCGCTGCGCCCAATCTGCTGACTGAGGCGCAGCGATCCTCCCTGCCGGATTGGTTGCGGCACGACCGCGTAGTGCTTGGTCTCGACCTGCAGGGCGGCTCGCATATCGTTCTGAAGGTCGAGCGTTCCGATATCGTCAAGGACCGCCTGGAAGAGGCGGTCGCCAATGTGCGCAACGCGCTGCGCGGCGCTGGCATCCGCTATACCGGGCTGACCGGCAATGACCAGACCGTCACCGTCCGCATCACCGATCCGGCGCAGACACAGGCGGCGGTCGATCTCCTGAAGCCTTTGACGACGGTTGGCGGACATTCGGGACCTGGGGTCGCGCTGCAGCAGGGCGCGGAGGGGCAGCTCTCGCTGCAGATTTCCGACGCCGGCATTACCGCTGACGTTGCTTCCGCGCGGACCCGGTCGCTCGATATCGTTGGCCGCCGTATCGCCGGATTCGGCTATGATAATTTCCTTGTTCGCCCGGATGGCGCCGACCGGATCGTCGTGCAGGTGCTGGGATCGGTCGATGCTGAGCGGCTGAAGAACATCCTGAACCAGCCGGCCAAACTTTCCTTTCATCTGATCGACGAAAGCATGTCGGGGCAGGAGGCGCTGAACGGCCGTTGGCCGGCGACATCGCAGGTGCTCTATTCGCTTGACGATCCGCCGGTACCTTATCTGGTCGACCGCACGGCTTTCGTCACCGGCAGCAACATGGTCGATATCGAGCCTGTCGTCGATCAGCAGACGCAGGATACCGCGATTGCCTACCGTCTCGATGCGGAAGGTACGCAGCGGCTGGCGCAGGCGACGGGGCAGAATATCGGCAAGCACCTTGCCATCGTCTTCGACGACCAGGTGATGTCGTCACCGGTTATCGATGCGGCAATCACCGGCGGTGAGGGCCGGATTTCGGCGAATTTCTCGGAAGATGGCGTCCGCGACCTTGCGATCATGCTGCGCGCCGGCGCCTTGCCGGCGACGCTGACCAGCGTTGAGGAACGCAGCGTCAGCCCGAGATTCGGCGCCGATTCCATCTTCAGCGGCCTTGTTGCCGGTCTCGTCGCCGTCGTGCTGGTCGCGGCACTGATGATCGCGCTTTATCGCATCCTAGGCATCATCGCCGTCGTCTCGCTCTTCTTCAACCTGATCCTCATCGTTGCGGTGCTGAGCCTTGCCGGCGCGACGCTCACCTTGCCCGGGATTGCCGGCATCGTGCTGATTGTCGGCATGGCGGTCGACTCGAACGTTCTGATCTATGAGCGTATCCGCGAAGAGGAGAAGACCATCCATTCCTTTGCGGAGGCCGTCGGCCGCGGTTTCTCACGCGCATTCGCAACGATCATCGACGCGAATGTGACCATCTTCATCGCCGCCATCATCCTCTTTTTCCTCGGCAGCGAATCCATCCGCGGCTTCGCGGTGACGCTGGCGGTCGGCATCCTGACGACTGTTTTCACGGCTTTCACCCTGACGCGCTCGATCGTTGCCGTCTGGCTGATCGCGCGCCATCCTCGACATCTGCCGAAGAGCGTTCTGGCGCATCTTTTTGAACACGCCAATATCCGCTTCATGGGAATCCGCCGTTATGTCTTTACGGCGTCGGCGGTCATTTCGCTGATTGCCATGGCCGCCTTTGCCACCGTCGGCCTGCATCTCGGCATCGATTTCACTGGCGGCTCGCTCATCGAGGTGACGGCGAAGCAGGGCAATGCCGACATCGCCGATCTCCACTCGCGCCTCAATGATCTCAATCTCGGCGACGTGCGCGTCGAGCGCACGGGCGGACCGTCGAACGCGCGGATCCGCATCGCTTCCCAGGGCGGCGGCGAAAATGCCGAGCAGTCGGCGGCGACGCTGGTGCGCGGCGAGCTCCAGGAGGACTATGATTTTCGCCGCGTTGACGTCGTCGGACCCGCGATCTCGGGCGAATTGACGATGATGGCGACGCTCGGCGTGCTTGCAGCACTAGCCGCGATCCTGATCTACATCTGGATCCGCTTCGAATGGCAGTTCGCGGTCGGCGCCATCGTCGCAACGCTGCACGACGTCATCATCATGCTTGGTCTCTTCGTCCTCACCGGTATCGAGTTCAACCTGACGAGCATCGCCGCCGTGCTCACCGTCGTCGGTTATTCCCTGAACGACACGGTCGTGGTCTATGACCGAATGCGCGAAAATCTCAAGCGATACAAGAAGATGCCGCTGCCGATCCTGATCGATGCCTCGATCAACCAGACGCTGTCGCGCACCGTTCTAACCGCGGCGACGACGCTGACCGCCTTGCTGGCGCTCTTTCTCTTTGGGGGCGAAGTCATCCGCTCCTTCACCTTTGCGATGCTCTTTGGCGTCGCTCTCGGCACCTTCTCTTCGATCTATATCGCCGCTCCTGTCTTGATCGTCTTCCGGCTGCGGCCGGAGGCTCCCGACGGGGAAGAGAGCAACAAGACGGATGCCGGTGTAAAATCCGGCACGGTGGTTTGAAAACATGGCAAAAGGCATAGAAATCCGCGCCGCGCATTTCCCCGGCCGCGCTCCGATCGATGCTTACGGCAATGGCGGCTTTCGCTTTGCCGACATGTCGCATCGTGGCTCGATCCTTTGCCTGCCCTCCGGCATTCATGGCTGGGACATGGATATGTCGAAACCGCTGTCGCCTGAAAATTTCCGCCGCGTGCTTGACGAGGCTAGTGATATCGAGGTTCTGCTCGTCGGCACCGGTACCGAGCTTCGCCGCCTGCCCGAGGAATTGAAGCTGGCGCTGAAATCGCGCGGCATCTCCTCCGATCCGATGAGCACCGGGGCTGCAGTGCGCACCTTCAATATCATGCTCGCCGAGCAACGTGCCGTCGCCGCGGCGTTGATTGCGGTCTGACGATGTCTGAAGCGCATATTGCGACGAACCAGGAGATCTGCCTGGCGATGCTGCGTGACAGCGATCGCGACCGCTACCTCGCCTGTCTGCTGTCGCCAGAGGAAAAGCGCGGCGCGCTTGCGGCTCTCTATGCCTTCAATGCCGAGCTTTCCCGCATCCGCGATCTCGTGCACGAGCCGTTGCCCGGGGAGGTGCGGTTACAATATTGGCACGATCTTCTGGAGGGCAGCGCACACGGCTCGACGGCGGCCAATCCCGTCGCCGCGGCGCTTCTGATGGCGATTGAAACGCACCGCCTGCCGCGCAAGACGCTGATCGATATGATCGGGGCCCGCACCTTCGATCTTTATGACGATCCGATGGAGACACGTCTTTCGCTTGAAGGCTATGCCGGCGAAACGGCATCCGCGCTGATCCAGCTCGCAAGCCTGGTGCTTTCTCCGGAGGAGGCCGCACGCTCGGCCGACGCCGCCGGCCATGCCGGCGTCGCCCAAGCGGTCGCCGGGCTGTTGCTGCTGATGCCGCTGCATCGCCGCCGCGGCCAGATCTATATTCCGCTGCAGATCCTGTCCGCCACCGGTCTCGACCGCGATGCCTTCCTCGCCGGCGAAGACCGGCCGCGCATCTCTGCCGCCATCGAGGCCTTCGCCGGCCTCGGTCGCGAACATCTGGCAAAAGCGAGGGCGGCGGGGCCGATTGCGCTGGCTGTCTTTCCAGCCTTTCTGCCGGCGACGATTGCCGAACCGGTGCTCATCACGGCGCAGAAACGGGGCGCCTTGCTGTTTGACCGGCCGCTGCAGCCGCCGCAATGGCGCCGCCAGCTGCGGATGGGGCTGGCTGCCGCACGCCGAAAAATCTGATATCGGTCAAATTCGCGCAAGTCTCGCGCGCTACAAGGCTTCCACCGCTACCCTTTGAACGGAGACTCGGCGTGGGCATTATCGTCTGGTGCGTCCTTTTCGCCATCGTCATTTTCATTGCTTTCGTGGCAACGCGCATGGCCGCGCAGAACAAGGAAGACGGCCTGCATGACACGGGCCTCGCCATCATCGAGTTCGGCCGCGCCTTTCCGAACGAGGCGATCCGTCAGCTGCAGGCGACGGAAAACGGCCAAGCCGTCTTCGTGCGCCTGCACGACAACAAGGCGGGCTTCATGCGCAACATGTCGCGCCATTTCGCCTGCCATCTGATCGAGCCGGGTCGGGTGCGCGTCGTGGGATCGGAGACGGGCCGGGGACTGGTGATCGACTTCCTCGATGCACCCTATCACAACGGCGATTTCGAATTCGCTTCCGCCAAGGAAGCCTCGGAGGTTTCGCTCTGGCTGCTCGGCAATTATATCGCCGAGCCGGATAAGGACCTGCCGCCCGGCAATATTTCGGCCGCGACCAAGCAGTAATGCATGTCGCCCAAAACTGTGCAGCGCTTTTAGGCGACATGCATAAAAGCAAAGACTTCACGCGGGTCGCACGAGCCGGGTCCGATGCACTTGAAAACGCCGGTCAGGCGCTTTCGGCAAGCGTCGATTCTTGACCGAGCCAGGTCGCGCAGTCGGCAAGAGCACGCCGCGCGATCAACTGCCGCTTCATAATCGTCTTGTCTTTGCCGCGGAAGCGCTTGACGCCTTCAGGTTTGACGATCGAGCCCGGCTGGAGCTCCGGAAACAGCCCGAAATTGATGTTCATCGGCTGGAACGATCGTTTGCCCGGCTCCTCGTCGGTGACGATGTGCCCACCGGTGATGTGGCCGAGCAGCGCGCCGAGCGCCGTCGTCGCCGGCGGTAGCGAGATCGCCTCGCCCTTGCGTTCGGCGGCGGCGAAACGCCCGGCCATCAGCCCGACGCTGGCGCTTTCCACATAACCCTCACAGCCGGTGATCTGGCCGGCAAAACGCAGGCCGGGCCGCGATTTTAGCGTCAGTGACCGGTCGAGCAGGGTTGGGGAGTTGATATAGGTATTGCGGTGCAGGCCGCCGAGACGGGCAAATTCCGCATTTTCCAGACCCGGGATCATCCGGAAAATGTCCGCCTGCGCGCCATATTTCAGCTTCGTCTGGAAGCCGACCATGTTGTAGAGCGTGCCGAGTGCATTGTCCTGCCGCAGCTGCACGACGGCATAGGCCTTGACTGTCGGGTTATGCGCGTTCGTCAGCCCCATTGGCTTCATCGGTCCGTGGCGCAGTGTCTCGCGGCCGCGTTCAGCCATCACCTCGATCGGCAGGCAGCCGTCGAAATAAGGCGTGCCCTCCCATTCCTTGAAACCGACCGTGTCGCCTGATATCAGCGCGTCGACGAAGGCATTGTACTGCGCCTCGTCCATTGGGCAGTTGATATAATCCTTGCCGGTGCCGCCAGGCCCTACCTTGTCGTAGCGCGACTGATACCAGCAGATATCCATGTCGATGCTCTCGCGGTAGACGATCGGCGCGATGGCGTCGAAGAAGGCGAGCGAATCCTCGCCGGTTTCTGCCTGGATGGCGCTCGCGAGCGACGGCGCCGTCAGCGGTCCGGTGGCAACGATGGCAAGATCCCAGTCACTGGGCGGCAGGCCGGTGATCTCTTCACGCACGACGGTGATGAGCGGGTGGTCATGGACCGCCTTGGTCACCGCCTCGGAGAAGCCGTCACGATCGACGGCGAGCGCACCGCCGGCCGGTACCTGGCACCGATCGGCAGCGGCCATGATCAGCGAGCCCGCCATGCGCATCTCTGCATGGATGACGCCAACGGCATTGCTGGTCGCATCGTCGGAACGGAAGGAATTGGAACAGACAAGTTCGGCCAGGCCGTCGGTCTTATGCGCATCCGTGCCACGCACCCCGCGCATTTCATGCAGGATGACCGGAACGCCGGAACTGGCGATCTGCCAGGCGGCTTCCGAACCGGCAAGCCCGCCGCCGACGACGTGGATGGGGGAATAGGAGGAGATCGTGTTCATCCTGGGCTGATATCATGTCGGCAGGTGCGATCCAACACCCGGGAATCAAAAACGGCGCCTTCGTGGCCCAGCATCCCGGAATCAAAAACGGCGCCTTCGTGGCCCAGTACCCCGGAATCAAAAACGGCGCCTTCGTGGCGCCGTCTTGGAAGCATCGTACTCGCTATTAGCGGAACGAGCGGGATGCAATATTGCGGATGTCGTAGCGGCTGACGCCGATATCGGACAGGGTCTGGTTGGAAAGGCCGCCGAGTTCGTTGAGCGTACGACGGTAGCTGAGCCAGCTTTTTGCAATGCGGATCGGGTTCATTTTCTTCTTCCTATGTCCGCGGGACGGCGGGATCGCCTGTCTCTCTGCGGTTGATGTTTATATAGGCGAGAACCGTCCGATTGTGCAGTGCAAATAAAAGGCGTCTGCCATGCAATTGTGCAATGTGATGCTCGACAATTAGGCGATGAATATTTTTTGAGCGGGCTAATCAAGCGGAAAAACATGCAACCGCCGCGGCCACCACGTGCAGACAAAAGAAAACGCCCGCTGTGGGTACAGCGAGCGTTTCGATCGAGAACAATCGTGCTTGGGAGGAGCGGCGATCGCCTTGAATTAGCGGGAAGAAGCCTCACGGGCAACGCGATGGATGTCCGAACGGTCGATGCCGAGATCGTGCAATTCGCGGTTGGTCATGCGGCCGAGTTCCGTGACGGTCTGACGATACTTGCGCCAGTTATTGAAAGAGCGAGAGAAGTTCATGTTAAGCCCCTTTCCGAGGGTTTCATCTGCCAGCAGCCACCGATCGGCGCTGACCTCTATTTGATGACCGGAATATATGTTGCGGCGCGAAAGACTAAAACAGCCAAGTTTTCAGATCACCCATGCAAATGATGCAATGCTCAAAGGGTATTTGACGCAGACTTACCATTTTTTGGTCAACGAATAGGCAGAATGACTTTTAGGAGAGCAGGTCGATTTGGAGGGGCGAATGGGGTGCCGCAGCGGAAAACGCCGCTCCCTCCGGCAGTTCCGCCCGTCCTTCTGCAACAAAAGAGGCGTTCCGCTTCGGATGGGAAGTCGCGCATCTGTTCACGGGGTTGGTGGGGCGGTGTGACGACAATGTGGCATTGACGGCGTCACGCGACGAAAATCCTTCAACCATCAATGCTTTAATAAAGCTTTGGCTCAACAAAAACGCCCGCCGGGGGAGGATCCGGCGGGCGTGTGATGGTGACTGACAACTGGGAGGAGGAGTGTTGCCAGTCTATCGCAGCGCGCTGGGAGGAGGAGTGCGCAGCTGCGAATCTCGTCACGGACAAAGCATCCGCGGGCCTCCGGCTGGAGCCGGGCCGGGGCGCCATCCCCGCGCTTCGATGTTCTGATCAATAGTATGACTAATGAGTATTATGCAGTGCAATAAATTCATGGGGGATATGCAAGGATCGCATGCCTCTCCGTCCATAAGCTTATATTAGCGCTTCTGCCGTTAGCGGCCGGTTAACACTCGATACTATTTAGACCAATGAGGAACTTGTATATTTGTCGCAACAGCGTTTGCGAACACCCGTGCTGCGTCTATAACGGCGTGAGCCGCAGCGCCGCAGTCGACGTTCCGGAAATCAAGGGGTTGAGCATGTATCGCGGCAGATTGGAGCGGGATCTCTCGCTCTGGGTGGGCAAGGGCCTGCTCGGGCAGGAAACGGCAGGTGCGCTTCTCGCCGAATATGATAGCCGCCCTGCAAGCTTCAGCCTCGGCAGGGTGCTGATGGCGCTGGCGGCGGTGCTGCTTGCCGCTGCCATCCTGTTGGTCGTCGCCTCCAACTGGGAAGCTATCCCGCGCCTTGTCCGCGTCGGCGGCATCCTTGCCCTGATCTGGTTGGTGCATATCGCCGCTGCCCGGATGCTTGCCCGCGGCGCGACAGCGGCCGCAGGTGGCTTGCTGGTCATCGGCGCGATGAGTTTCGGCGGCGCCATCTCGCTGGTCGGGCAAATGTATCACCTCTCCGGCGACGAGCAGACGGTGATGTATCTCTGGTTCGCGATCGCGACGATCTCGGCGATCCTGTTCCGTTCGGGTGCCGTGGCAGTCGTCGTGGGCTTCCTCTCCTGGGCGTCCTTCGCCGTCTATCTTGAGAACAACGACACACATTGGATAGGCTTCGATCCCTGGATGGCGCCTCTCATGGCGGTGATCGTCATCGGGCTGGTGCGGTATACCGGCGCCGAGCGGGCTCGCCATCTGTCCTATCTGCTGCTGATCGGCTGGCTCGCCTGGCTCTATACTCTTTATGAGGAGATCGCCGTGGCGCTAGCCTTCGCGATCGGCGGAATGGCGGCCTTTGTCCTGACGGCGGTGCCGCTCCCGCGTATCGCCTCCTTGATCAGGAGCGCCGGTGCGGCTCCGGCCTTCTACAGCTTCCTTGTCGCTGTAATCGGCTTCCTGCTGCTGCATATCGAGATCGAGGATGGCTGGCGGCTGGTGGTGCTAGGAGTGGCGACGCTTGCCGCTTCCGTGCTGGCGATCGCCCTGCACGGCAGGGATAACGGCGCGGTGCGATATCTCGCCTATGCGACCTTTGCCGCCGAGATGCTTTATCTCGCCTCCGTCACCGTCGGCTCCATCCTCGGCACGTCGAGCCTCTTCCTTTTCTCCGGTCTCGTGGTCGCGCTGGTCGCCTGGATGGTCATCCGTCTCGAACGGCGTTTTTCGGCGAATGCCCAGGGGGAGCGCGCATGAGCTCGTTCATGGCAAAGCTGCAATCCGGCAAGGGCTATCTGCTTTCGGCCATCATCGTCGCCGGTCTGCAGACCCTTATCCTCGGCACGATCATCCAGAGCCGGGCGTCGATCCTCAGCAACGGCGCCGAGGTGCTGTTGAAGACGGCGCCCGTCGATCCGCGCGATTTCTTGCGCGGCGATTATGTCGTCTTGAACTACGACATTTCCTCAGTGCCGGTTCAGACGGTTTCCGGCGGGATTCCGGCCGAGGTTGGCGAACGGGTGTTATGGGTTCGGTTGAAGAAGCAGGAGGACGGTTTCTGGACAGTCACCGAATCGTCCTTCCACGAGCTGCCTCCGCAGCCGGAGACGGTGATCCTGCGCAGCCTGCCATTTTATAGTGGCGCACTTGCCGCCGGCGACAACATGCGTGTCGAATACGGCATCGAGCGCTACTACGTTCCTGAAGGCAAGGGCAAGCCGATCGAGGAGGCCCGCAACGACGGCAATGTCGCAATATCGGTGCGTGTCTCGGCTGATGGAAGCGCGCAAATCCGCAGCCTTCTCGTTGACGGCAAGCCGGTTTACGACGAGCCGCTTTACTGATCCGACGGCGCTTCGGAGGAGGGCGGCTCCAGGGCCGCAGGTCCCCTGTCATTTGCCGTTCATTTTTCCTTTGCCTCGACCAAATCGGGTGATATAGAGACGCCGCGCTCCGGAAGGCCTCATGCGCAGGCATAGGCATGCGGTTTTGTGAACGCGGGTATGGTGAAATTGGTAGACACGCCAGATTTAGGTTCTGGTGCCGCAAGGCGTGGGAGTTCAAGTCTCTCTACCCGCACCAAGCTGTTTGCAGGCGGGAGACTGAAATCGGTTGGCTTAGGGCAGCCGAGAGTTGTCCCGAACACCCCGCGAGTGCCGTTCCCCTTTGGGCGGAATGATACAGGAATTGGTAAAAGCCACGCGCGGCAGGATCGCCGGCGTCGTGCTCATCGAAACGAACGGCGTCTGGGCACGGCCGCCACGAAATGAAGGTAGGAAGACATGCAGGTTATCGAAACGCTCGCTGAAGGGCTGAAGCGCGAAATCAAGGTCGTTATCCCGGCCAAGGACATGCAAGACAAGATGAATGAGCGTCTTGCCGATGTGAAGGACAAGGTTCGCATCAACGGCTTCCGTCCGGGCAAGGTACCCGCTGCTCACCTGAAGAAGGTCTACGGCAAGTCGATCATGGCCGACCTCGTCAACGAGATCGTCCGCGAGCAGCCGGCCGCCATCCTGTCCAGCCGCGGTGAGAAGTCGGCCACGCAGCCGGAAATCGCCATGACGGAAGACAAGGACGAAGCCGACAAGATCCTCGCTGCCGAGCAGGATTTCGAATTCACGCTCTCCTATGAAGTGCTGCCGCCGATCGAACTGAAATCGGTCAAGGGCATCAAGGTCACGCGCGAAGTCATCGACATCTCGGACGACGAAGTCAACGAGCAGGTCCTGAAGGTCGCCGAAAGCGCCCGCGCCTACGAAACCAAGACCGGCAAGGCCGCGAACGGCGACCGCATCACCATGGATTATGTCGGCAAGGTCGACGGCGAAGCCTTCGAAGGCGGCACCGACCAGGGCGCCGAACTGGTGCTCGGCTCCGGCCGCTTCATTCCGGGCTTCGAAGACCAGCTCGTTGGCGTCAAGGCCGGCGTTGAGAAGACCATCACCGTGACCTTCCCGGCCGACTACCCGGCCAAAAACCTCGCCGGCAAGGAAGCGACCTTCGACGTATCAGTCAAGGAAGTCGCAGCACCTGCCGATGTCGAGATCAATGACGAACTCGCCTCCAAGCTCGGCATCGAATCCGCCGATCGCCTGAAGGAAATCGTCCGTGGCCAGATCGAATCGCAGTACGGCTCGCTGACCCGCCAGAAGCTGAAGCGCCAGATCCTCGACCAGCTCGACGAGATGTACAAGTTCGAGACCCCGAACTCGCTCGTCGACGCCGAATATAACGGCATCTGGAGCCAGGTGAACAACGACCTCGCTCAGTCCGGCAAGACCTTCGAGGACGAAGACACGACTGAGGAGAAGGCTCGCGAGGAATATAAGACGCTCGCCGAGCGCCGCGTTCGCCTCGGCCTCGTTCTCTCCGAAATCGGCGAAAAGGCCGGCGTCGAGGTCAGCGAAGACGAGATGCAGCGCGCCATCTACGATCAACTGCGCCAGTATCCGGGCCAGGAAAAGCAGATCCTCGAATTCTTCCGCAGCCAGCCGGGTGCCGCCGCTTCGATCCGCGCACCGATCTTCGAAGAGAAGGTCATCGATCACCTGCTGACCGAAATCGACGTCACCGACAAGAAGGTGACGAAGGAAGAACTGCTCGCCGAGGAAGAAGGCGAGGCGAAGGCCGAGACCAAGAAGGCCGCGCCGAAGAAAAAGGCTGCCGCCAAGGCAGAAGCAGCTGACGCCGGTGAAGGCGAAGAAGCAGCACCGAAGAAGAAGGCTGCTCCGAAGAAGAAGGCGGCTGACGAAAGCGCCGAATAATCGCTTTTCAGTCCTACAGCGCCGCGCGTCTTTTTAGACGCGCAAAGGACGCTGTAACACTTTGAATTGCTGCATCCTGAAATCGGATTCCGATTTAAGGAATCATGCAGTAAAGTTTGGAAGGCCTCGCCATCGTGCGGGGCCTTTTTCTATTATCCAGGGCAGTTCATTCTCGCCGCCTACTCCATTGTGTTTATTCATTCTGAACAACAAAGAGTTGCATTTAAGTATAATTAGATGCAGATTTCGCTGATGGTGGAGGGACCTGAAAATGACTGCAAAGCATGACATGAAGAAGCTGGTGGAGGAAATCTATGCTGTGCGTGACCGCGGCGATGTCGAAGCTACACTGGCGCTGATCGGCGAGGATTGCACCTTTCGCATGGTCGGCAATACACGGCTGGCGCCTTTTTCGACTGAATCAAGCGGGCATGCTTTTCGCCAGGCGATAACCCAGCTTATCACAGTGTGGGATCTATCGAATATCAGGACAGCCGGCATCTATGTGGACGAGGATGAGCATATGGTCTTTGCCCACCGCGAAGGCGAGGTCAGGCACATCCCATCGGGCGTGAGCTTCCATACGGAATTCGTCGACAAGATCCATTTCCGAGATGGGAAACCCGTCAAGATCGTCGAATTCGTCGACACGCTGCAAGTGGCCGAGACGACCCAGATGATCCAAGTCGCTTAAAAGGCCACTGAATTCGGAGTCTTCAAAGCGCGTTGTCAAACTTGATTCAAGCGACGCGCTTTAGCGGCATGCATTGGCTTAGAGTTTGATGCCGCCCATGTTTTTGGGCGTCATCCGGCGTTCAAGAATTACCGCTCAATGCGCTGTCAGTTGCGCGACTTTCCTGACATGGCTGACGGCTGCGGCGCCGCCGGCGGTCTGTGTGAAGAGGTGGAGCGTTTCTTCTTCGTCGTCGGCAACAGGCGTCAGGGCCTGATCCATATAGGTCTTCGACTTCGCATCCCTTGAAATCAGGAATGCCGAAATCGTCAAGCCAATGATCGTGCCGGCGAGCGAAGCATGTTTTCTGAAGGTTTCCCAGGCAAAACGCGGCCAGAAGACCAGCGGATTCTCGCGCGGCAGGTCCGGGCGCCGCTCCGACGGGGTCTTCAGGCGCAGCAGGCCGCTTTGCAGCGGATGCACGTTTTCCAGCGGCACGGTGGTCGCGAAGGAGACGAGAACCTTGACGAGCCTTGTCAGCGGTACCCCGGTCGCCACAGCGCGGCGCAGCAGCGTCTTCATATGATCAGGCGAATAATAGAGCGACCAGGCCTCGTGGTAGATGTCTTCCCATTCCTGCTTGCTCATTTTGGGATGCGCGGTGCAGACGTGCTCGACATCGTAGATATTGAGATCGGCATCCATCTCGATGCCCTTCTTCCACAGGACCTGATGGTCCTCGGAACCGGGCAGCGGCGTCAGGATGAAGAATTCGATGACGTCGAGCGGCAGCTCTTCCTGGATGATCGTGATGTCGCGGCGGATCGATTCCGGCGTATCGGCCGGGAAGCCCAAGATATAACCGGCAAGCGTCATGATGCCCTGTGCCTTCCAGGCGAGCAGCATCTTGCGGTATTCAGTGATCTTGTTCTGGTTCTTCTTGGCGGCGGTCAGATTGTCCGGATTGACGTTTTCGAGGCCGATGAAGACGCGGGTGACGCCGGCGCGCCTGGATTTCTCGATGAAGTTAGGGATCTTGTGGCAGAGCGTGTCGACCTGGATCATCAGGCCGAGCGGAATGCCGTCCCGCTCCTTGAGCTCGATCAGCCGGTCGAAGATCGCTTCCCAATCCTTGTTGCGGGCGAAATTGTCGTCGGTGATGAAGAATTTGTGGATGCCCTGCGCCCAGTTCATTCGCACCAGTTTCTCGACGTCGTCGGCCGAACGGAAGCGTGACTTGCGTCCCTGCACATTGATGATGGTGCAGAACGAGCACTGATAGGGACAGCCACGCCCGGCATCGAAGCTGGTGCTGAGCCCGAGCGTGCGCTGGATATTGTCCTTCGGCAGGAAGGGAACCGGCGTGCCGCCGATGCCCGGAAGGTCGTTCATGAAATTGTAGAGCGGCTTCAGTTCGCCGGCGGCGGCGTCGCGCAGCACCATGTCGAGCCGGCCCTCGGCCTCGCCGGCAAACATCGAGATGCCCATGTCGCGGCAGGCGTCGAGCCCGACCGCCTTGCCATCCAGCATCGACAGGCAGCCGGAAACATGAAAGCCGCCGATCGAAACCGGCAGGCCGGCATCTCGGAACGGCCGGGCGATATCGAGGGCGCGCGGATACTGGTTGGTCTGGACGCCGACGAGCGCGATCATGCCGAAATTGTCGTGGCGCTTGAACTGCGCCAGCAGTCCGGCGACATCGATCCGGGTGTTGGTTTCGTCGATCACGGTGATGTCAATCGCCGTATCGTCGCCGAGCACCTTGCGCTCGGCACATTCGGCGGCGATGCCGTAAAGAGCCGCAAGCGAATTGGAGGGGATCATCGCCCGCCACCAGCGGATGACGTAGCCGTCATCGTCATAATGCGACGGCTTGATCAGGATCAGCTGAAAACGTCGGCGCGCAGCTTCTAAGACATGGGACAAGAGTATCTATCTTTCTTTAGAAGCTTTTGCCCGAAGGCAAAATGGCGTTGAAGGCATATAGCAGGCACGACACATCAATGCGATTTAGGAGGTCAAACTAAGGCGTAAAAAACGGCACGGCGCGCAAACGCTCCGCGAAGTGTATCATTCCTCAATATACTACCCGATATCGAGCAGCAATGCGCGATGGTCGGAGACTTCGGGCGCCGCGACCACTTCGAATTTGGCAACCTTCACCTCCGGGGTCACCAGCATGTAGTCGGCAAAGCGGCCCTGCTTCAGATAGTAGGAGGTTCGCGTGTCTACAAGGCCGTATCCGGTGACGAGATCGGAAAGCCCGAGTCTGGCAAGAATCGTAAAGGTCGCGCTGTCGGGCAGCACGTTGAAATCGCCGCAGACGACGAGCCTTTCGTCGCCGGGCCAGACGCGCTCGATGAGCCTGATCAGCGCTACGGCCTGTTCGTCGCGCGCTGCGGTATCGCCCTTGCCTGCGGGATCGCGCAGGCCATGCATGTGGGCGATAGTTATGGTTGAAGCATGCTCATGGCTGAAGAGGCGGATGCAATGCGCGTTTCGCGGTCGCGGATGTTCGCCCCAGCCATCAGCGGAAAAACGGCCATGCACGAAGTCCAGCCCCTGGGCGATGACGGAGTGGGTTTTGCGCACGAAGGTCGCCAGCCCGAATTCGGCGACAATGACGGTATCGCCATCGAAAAGCTCGCCTTTCGAGGTGGGGCAGAAGAAGCCGTCGTGGCCGGGCAGGGCGGTGCTGATTTCGGTAAAGAGATTGAAGCGCTGCGGCAGCTCCAGCCCCGCATCCCGATAGATCGACCATCCGCAGCTCGTACCCGGCGTCCGCAGCACCTCCTGCAGGCACAGCACATCGGGATCTGCTTGCCTGACATAGCCGATCAGAGCCTCATGCAGTCTGCCGCCCCATGCGTTCAGGGAAATGATGCGCAATGTCGTTCCCGGATTTGCTGTCTACGCGACGGACTTAGAGTTCCGACTTGATGTCGCCCATCCGGTTCCAGGCATCGAGCCCGGCGATCTTGTAGGCTTCGGCGAGCGTCGGGTAGTTGAAGGTGTTTTCGACGAAATATTCGACGGTCCCTTTGAGATTGAGCACCGCCTGGCCGATATGCACCAGCTCGGTGGCGCCTTCGCCGACGATATGCACGCCGAGCAGGCGGCGCGTCTTCAGTGAGAAGATCAGCTTCAAAAGTCCGGTGTCGAGGCCCATGATATGACCGCGCGACGTCTCGCGGAAGCGGGCGATGCCGCATTCATAGGGAATGCCGCGCTCCTTCATCTCTTCTTCGGTCAGGCCGCAGGTCGAAATCTCCGGCACGGCATAGATGCCGTAGGGGAAATATTTCGGCGGTTCCTTGGCGACTGCGCCGATCGCGACGCGGGCGGCGATGCGGCCCTGTTCCATCGAGGTCGAGGCAAGGCTCGGAAAGCCGACGACGTCGCCGGCGGCGTAGACGTTGGCAACCGATGTCTGGAAGGTTTCCGGATTGACCTTGAGACGGCCGCGGCTGTCGGCTTCGAGGCCGATGGCCTGAAGGTTCAGCGCATCGGTCGCCCCCATGCGGCCGGCGGCGAAAAGCACCATGTCGGTCGTCAGGCGCCGGCCGCTGTCGAGCGTCAGCTCGACCTTGCCATTCTCAAGCGTCTCCACCTTGTCGGCCTTCTGGCCGAGCAGCAGCTTCATGTTGCGGTCGCGCAGCTGGTAGGTAAAATCCTCGATGATTTCCTTGTCGATGAAGTCGAGCATTGTCGCCTTCGGGTCGATCACGGTGACAGCCGTGTCGAGCGCGCTGAAGATCGTCGCATATTCGATGCCGATGACGCCGGCGCCGATGACGACCATCGATCGCGGCAGGTCCTGGATGTCGAGCAGTTCGTCGCTGTCAAGCACGGTCTTGCCGTCGAAGGGTATGTAATCGGGGCGGAAAGGCTTTGTGCCGACGGCAAGCAGCACGCTGGCGCCGGTGACCTGCGTGGTCTCGCCGTCATCCTTGATCACCTGCAGCGTCGACGCATCGATGAAGCTCGCCTTGCCGCGAATATGCTGCACGCGGTTGCGGGCGAACTGGTGTTCAAGCACCTCGACCTCGTGGTTGAGCGTAATCAGCAGGCGGCGGCGCAGGTCATCTGCACTGATCTCTTCCTTGACGCGGTAAGACCGGCCGTAGAAACCACGTTCGCGCCAGCCGGAAAGATTAAGTGCGGTCTCGCGCAGCGTTTTGGAAGGAATGGTGCCGGTATGCACGGACACGCCGCCAACGCGTTTGCCCTGCTCGATGACAAGCACTTTCTTGCCGAGTTTTGCCGCTTGGATCGCGCCGCGGCGCCCTGCGGGACCGCTGCCCACCACAACGAGATCGTACTGAAGCATCATCAAGCCCCGGATTGGAAAGGAATCATTTTGCGACGCAAAATGTCGCCCGTCCATCGTTAGCCGGTCAATGTTACAGATTGTTTTACAGCCGCCGATTCCGCCGGACCTGTGCCTTTCAGATCAGCTTCAGCCCCTTCAGGCTGACATGGCCATCCCTGCCGATGATGACGTGGTCGTGGACGGTGATATCGAGCGCCTTGGCCGCATCGATGATCACCTTGGTCATGTCGATGTCGGCGCGCGACGGTGTCGGGTCGCCGGAGGGATGGTTGTGCACCAGGATCATCGCCGTTGCCGAAAGCTCGAGCGCGCGTTTCACCACCTCGCGCGGATAGACCGGCGTGTGGTCGACCGTGCCGCGAACTTGCACCTCATCGGCGATCAGCACATTGCGCTTGTCGAGGAAGAGGATGCGGAACTGTTCGCGGGTCTCGTGTGCCATGGCGGCATGGCAATATTGGATGACCGAAGACCACGAAGACAGGACCTGCTTGCTCCTGAGCTCGCTCTTCAAGGTCCGGTGGGCGACAGTCGAGATCAGCTTCAGGTCGAGCGCCACGGCCTCGCCGACGCCCTTTACCTCGGTCAGCAACGCTGCAGGCGCGCCGAAGACGCCGGAGAGCGAGCCGAACCGTTCGATCAGCGCCTTGGCGATCGGCTTGGTGTCGCGCCGCGGGATCAGGCGAAAAAGCAGCAGCTCGAGGATTTCGTAGTCGGCAAGCGCGGTGTCGCCCAGCTCGCGGAAGCGGTCACGCAACCGCTCGCGATGGCCATGATAATGTTCATGGCCGGCAAGCGAAGCGGGCAGGGGCGTTCCGGCATTTGGTGCGGACGGTTTCTGCGGCCGTCCGCCGAAGAACGAGCGTTCGTCGGCGGCAATGGGCTCTTGCGTCTCGAAAGGCAGCTCGTCGTCGGAAGATGTCGAAACGGGGCCTTTCGCCATCGAATCGTCACCCGTTGTACGAAGGCAGACCGGGGCGGTCGAGCCCACCCGGCGACAGCGTGAAGATCTCGCAGCCATCGGAGGTGACACCGACGGTATGTTCGTACTGGGCCGACAGCGAGCGGTCGCGGGTGACCGCCGTCCAGCCGTCGGCGAGCACCTTCACGTGCGGCCGGCCGAGGTTGATCATCGGCTCGATGGTGAAGATCATGCCCTCGCGCAGCTCCGGCCCCTCGTTGGCGCGGCCGTAATGCAGGATATTCGGCGAATCGTGGAACAGCCGGCCAACGCCATGCCCGCAGAAATCGCGCACCACCGAACAGCGCTCGGCTTCCGCATAGGTCTGGATCGCCTCGCCGATCGCGCCGGTGCGGGCGCCGGGCCTGACGGCGCCAATGCCGCGCATCAGTGATTCATAGGTGACCTCGAGCAGCCGTTCGGCAGCACGCTTGACGACGCCGACGGGATACATCCGGCTGGAATCGCCATGCCAGCCGTCGAGCACGAAGGTGACGTCGATATTGACGATATCGCCGTCACGCAGCGGCTTGTCGTTCGGAATGCCGTGGCAGACGACGTGATTGATCGAAGTGCAGGTCGATTTGGTGTAACCGCGATAATTCAGCGTCGCCGGATAGGCGCCATGATCCATGCCGAAATCGAAGACGAACCGGTCGATTTCATCGGTCAGCAGGCCGGGCTTGACGATGTCGGCAAGCGCATCGAGGCAGCGCGCGGTCAGCTGGCATGCCCTGCGCATACCCTCGAATGCTTCAGCGTCATAAAGCCGGATGGCGCCAGTATTCTTCGGGGGCGCGGTAGAGGCTTCGATATAGTTCACCATTGCAGGGCCTTAGCGGAGATTATTAGATTTGTTCATAATGCAGCTATGCCGGGTTCGTCCATCACGATCAACCGCCAGGACGAGATTTCTAGACAGATCCGATCAGTCCAGCGTGCAGCTTTCCACATCCGTTCGACGGACAATCAACGGTCCGGCTGGAATATCCACAATCTTCCCAAAGGGATAGGATTGATTGCGTGAAGCCTCCCCGCTACTCACCGATTGGTGACAGCGGGGAAGGGTCGGTCATGTTGAATGAAGCGGTAAATCTTGAAAATTCACCCGGGGTCGACGGAGAGCCGGAACGGCGCGTGCGTGATCGCGGCGCCACCGAGCGCGCAATCCTTGCCGCCGCCAAGGGCCTGCTGGCCGAGGAAGGCTTCCAGAATTTCGGCATCAATGCGGTTGCCCGCCGCGCTGGTTGCGACAAGCAGCTGATCTATCGCTACTATGGCGGCCTCGACGGCTTGGTCGAGGCGATCGGCGCCGATCTCGGCACATGGGTGAAGGATCGAATCCCGGAAGACGCCGGCGGCATGTTCCTGCTCACCTATGGCGACCTGATGGAGCGGCTGTCGCTTCTCCTCCTCGACGCCTTGAGAAACGATCCGCTGATGCGCCGCATCCTCGCCTGGGAGATTTCGGAAAACACCGAACAGGTGAGGCGGCTGTCGGAAGCGCGTTCGAAGGCGCTCGCCCTCTGGCTCGAGCGCATGCGCGGCTCGCTGGCGCCGCCGAAGGGCGTGGATGCAACAGCGGTCAACGCCGTCATCATCGCTGCGATCCAGCACCTCGTGCTGGCCGCCGCAGCCGGCGGGCAGTGCGCCGGCCTGTCGCTGAAGACATCAAAGGACTGGGAGAAGGCGGCGACGGCGCTGAAGCGCATCGTGCGCGGCGTCTACGGCTGAGATCTACTCATCCACAGGGGGCGGGGCCTGCGTTAACCTTAACAAATGGTTTACATTGCGCGGGGCTGGTCAAGCCGACAGTGTGGCGGTGAGCAGAGATGTATGAGTAGAGCCCCGAGTTGACGCCCATGGCAACCAAGATCGCTAAAGCCGCGTTTCTGGTGACGGCGATGATGTTTTTCGCAGTCCTGGCGCTGGATATCGCAATTCCGACGCTGGTGCTTTGCATCATGGCATTGTCGACCTGGTTGGTCTCCCTCGATCTGCCCGTGGCGCGCAAGCATGGAGGAGAGGCCGCATGAAGTGGTTTCTGATCTTCTGGGCCGGCCCCATCGTCTTTCTGGGCGGATGGTATTGGCTCTCCTATTACGACATGAGTTTCGGCATCTTCATGTTCACGCGGCAGGTCCATGACCTGACCTTCGAGCTTTACGGCAAGGCGCTCGGCATTCCGCCGGAGACCATCCCGCCACTCGTTGCCCGCGCGATCGCGGTGGACAGCCTCGTCGTCTTCGCCATCCTTGGCCTGAGGAAGCGCAAGTCGATCATCGCCTGGTGGAAGGTGCGTCAGGCGCTGAATTCGTCTCCATCAGACCTTGCCAGCAAGGAAAGCCTGTCGAGCGCGCCCTGAAGGATGAAGCTTGCGGCGGCCGAATCGATCCGTCCGGCCCGCTTGGCGCGCGAGACGTCCATTTCGAGCAGCGTCCGTTCGGCGGCGACCGTCGAAAGCCGCTCATCCCAATAGACGAAAGGCAGCGCCGTCTTCTGCTCCATATTGCGCACGAAGGCGCGCGTTGCCTGCACGCGCGGACCTGCTGATCCATCCATGTTCATCGGCAGGCCGATGATAAAGCCTGCGACCTTTTCCGCTGCCACGAAGTCCAATAGCGCCTGGGCATCGATGGTGAACTTGACGCGGCGGATCACCGTGCGCGGCGTGGCGAAACGCCGCCCGAGATCGGACATCGAAAGCCCGATCGTCTTGGTGCCGAGATCGAGGCCGGCAATTGCCTGTCGCGGGGCTAGCGTCTCGGCCATTTCCTCGATTGTCAGCACCGTCATCGCCGTTTCATCCCGTCAAAACAAATTGAAGTCGCCGCCGCTTTTCTTTGCGGCCGCATAAGATATGTCCTTAGGGCATGACGCCGAAAAGTGTGAGCGGTTTTCGGACGACATCATGTCCTCATTCTTTGATGTGGCATCGAAACCGGCTTTGCATCACGTAATAAAGGAGACATTTCATGAAGATCACCTGGCTCGGCCATTCCGCCTTCCGCATCGAGACATCCAAGGCGAAGATCCTGCTCGACCCATTCCTCAGCTACAACGCCTCCTTTTCCGGCCAGGATATCAAGGATGTTTCCGCAGGCATCACGCACATCCTGTTGACGCATGGCCATGGCGATCATGTCGGCGATACCGTGGCACTCGCCAAGGAAACCGGCGCCGTCGTTCTCGCCAATGCCGATCTCGCCGCTTGGCTCGGCTCCAAGGGCGTCGACAAGATCGAGATGGGCAATACCGGCGGCACGATCGCGCTCGGCAGTTTCTCGGCGACATTCACCAATGCACTGCACTCCTCCGCCCAGATCACTGAGGACGGCGTCTCGCATGCGCTCGGCAACGCCAATGGCCTGATGCTGCATTTCGACGACGAAGCCTCGATCCTTGCCATGGGCGATACCGATATCTTCTCCGACATGGCGCTGATCAACGAATTGCACCAGCCCGATATCGGCTTCGTGCCGGTCGGCGACCGCTTCACCATGGGCGGCGCGGTGGCTGCACTCGCCTGCCGGCGCTATTTCAACTTCAAGACCGCGATCCCCTGCCATTACGGCACCTTCCCGATCATCGATCAGACGGCCGAAAAATTCATTGCCGGCATGGAGGGATCGCAGACGGATGTGAGGGCGATCAAGCCTTCCGAGAGCCTGTCGATCTGACGAAATCCCGTTGCGTCAGGCGGACATGGCCTTTATAGCGGGTAGGAAAAATCCTATCCGGAGAATGCCATGTCCGTCGATCTTGCCACCGTGAAGCGCGTCGCCCGCCTTGCCCGTATTGCCGTCTCCGAGGACGAGGCAAATCGCATGGTCGGCGAGCTGAACGGCATCCTTGGCTTCGTCGAGCAACTCTCCGAAGTTAATGTCGACGGCGTCGAGGCGATGACCTCGGTGACCCCGATGGCGATGAAGAAGCGGACCGATGAGGTGACCGACGGCAGCAAGGCAGCCGATATCGTCGCCAATGCGCCCGTCACCGACCACAATTTTTTCCTGGTGCCGAAAGTCGTCGAATAAGGCTTCGAAGCCTCTTTCCGACCCTGTTGCCATTTCCAGATCTGAAGCGAAAACACGATGAGCGAACTCACCAGCCTGACCATTGCCGAAGCCCGCCAGAAGCTGCGCGCCAAGGAAATCACCGCGATCGAGCTGACCGAAGCCTATATCTCGGCGATCGATGCGGCCAATGACCGGCTGAACGCCTATATAAAGGTCACGCCGGATCTCGCCCGCGTCATGGCGAAGAACTCCGACGAGCGCATCGCCACCGGCAAGGCAGGCGAACTCGAAGGCATTCCGCTCGGCATCAAGGATCTCTTTGCCACCGTCGGCGTTCACACCCAGGCCTGCAGCCACATTCTCGATGGTTTCGAGCCGCGTTATGAATCGACCGTCACGCAGAACCTCTGGGATGACGGCGCCGTCATGCTCGGCAAGCTCAACATGGACGAATTCGCCATGGGCTCGTCGAATGAAACATCCTATTACGGCCCGGTGATCAATCCCTGGCGCGCCGCAGGCTCCAACCAGCAACTCGTGCCCGGCGGCTCCTCCGGCGGTTCGGCCGCAGCCGTCGCTGCGCATCTTTGCGCTGGCGCCACCGCGACCGATACCGGCGGCTCGATCCGCCAGCCAGCAGCCTTCACCGGCACCGTCGGCATCAAGCCGACCTATGGCCGCTGCTCGCGCTGGGGCACCGTCGCCTTTGCCTCCTCGCTCGACCAGGCTGGCCCGATCGCCCGCGACGTGCGCGATGCCGCAATCCTTTTGAAGTCGATGGCAAGCGTCGACGCAAAGGACACGACGTCGGTCGATCTGCCGGTGCCGGATTACGAAGCAGCTCTCGGCCAATCGCTGAAGGGCATGAAGATCGGCATCCCGAACGAATACCGTGTCGAGGGCATGCCCGACGAGATCGAAACCCTCTGGCGCCAGGGCATCGCCTGGCTGAAGGATGCCGGCGCCGAGATCGTCGACATCTCGCTGCCGCACACCAAATACGCCCTTCCAGCCTATTACATCGTCGCTCCGGCCGAGGCCTCCTCGAACCTCGCGCGTTACGACGGCGTGCGCTACGGCCTGCGCGTCGACGGCAAGGATATCGTCGACATGTATGAGAAGACCCGGGCCGCGGGCTTCGGCAAAGAAGTCAAGCGCCGCATCATGATCGGCACCTATGTGCTGTCGGCCGGTTATTACGATGCCTATTACATCCGCGCCCAGAAGGTCCGCACGCTGATCAAGCGCGATTTCGAACTCGCCTTCGACGCCGGCGTCGACGCCATCCTGACGCCGGCAACGCCGTCGTCGGCCTTCGGCGTTGCCGATGAGAACCTCGCCGCCGATCCGGTGAAGATGTATCTGAACGACATCTTCACGGTGACGGTCAACATGGCGGGCCTTCCCGGCATCGCCGTGCCGGCCGGCCTCGATCACAAGGGCCTGCCGCTCGGCCTGCAGCTGATCGGCAAGCCCTTCGATGAGGAAACCCTCTTCAAGACCGCCCACGTCATCGAGCAGGCAGCCGGCCGGTTTACGCCGGCCAAGTGGTGGTAACGGAGCTAACGATCCCGATAGCGGCTGCCGACCACGAAACGGTCGGCGCCCTCGGCTTTGCCGCATGGTTGGCTAATTGACAGCCGGAACCGGGAGGAGGCCTCATGCCGAAACAGGATCTTGTGCGATTGATCGAGGCAGCTGATCGCCTCGCTGCCGGCGGTTTCGCCATGGGCCCGGATTGGCAGGCGCTCCACGACATCTGCCAGCGCCACGAAGGCGAACAGCCGTTCGACTGGGGGCACGCCCTTTGCCATCGCATCGAGGGCGATGACTGGAACGCCGATTACTGGTATAGCCGTGCCGGCAAGAGGCGCGGCACGGGCTCGATGGCCGACGAGTGGTCGGCGATGCGGACGGAACTCTCTGCAAAGGCTTGAGGCGATACCCTGATCGCGCCCGTTCGAGACGCGATCAGGAGTGCCACTATTACCTGTTGTTCAGCTGTGACCTGACCAGCCTCAGCCCTCTTTCGGTGATCCGGTAAGGCTGGCCGCCTGAGGACTTGATTGCCCTTAGCCGCTTCAGCCTGCGGAAGAGATCGAGGTCGACGCCGGGATAGACCCAGCCGTCGCGGGTGAAGCAACTGACTGCCTCGATCTTCCTGTCGTCGTCGCGGGTAATTTCAATGCGGCCGCCCTGGGCCATGAGATGCAGGATGCGCTGCTCCGTGCGAGAAATGTCCATGTGTTGAGATCCGGTGTCGCGCCCGGCAGGGCGCACAAAAACGATCTGGCGCTCATTCGAACGTCAGGGCTTCGTTTTTCGGGCCCATGCGCGCAAGCGAACTTGCGGGCAGGGCCTTTACCGGGTCTCAGGCAGGCTCAACATAAAACACCTCGATAGGGTTTATTATTCAGCCCGGAAAATTCGGTCAAGAGCGTGGTCTCCGGTCAAAACCAGTCGAAAACCTTACTTTTGGCCGATCATCCCTTTGGAGGTACTGGTAAATTCCGCGACTCAATGGTCTAGTTGAGGGGTAACGCGGAGGTGTCGTTGATCCACATTCGCAATGCCCGCGACGGTGAAGCGGAGCTATTGAGCGAGATCGGGCTCAGGGCCTGGCAAAATGCGATGGCGTCGATCGGCGAATCGGACGCGATGATCGATGCAGCGCGCAACGCCTTTCGGAACTTCGTGGAAAACGACTGGCTGACCATCACCGTTGTCGAGCAGAACGGCCAGGTCGCAGGCTGGGCGGCGCGCGAGGGACTGGACGAAACCATCTCGGATTTCTGGATCGATCCCGCCTTCACCCGCCAGGGCCTCGGTTCGGCCCTTCTCGTCCGCATCGAAAAGGAGATCGCCGATCAGGGCCTCGAGAAGGCGGCGATGCAGACCCATTCCGGCAATAGCGAGGCGATCGGCTTCTTCCAGAAGCACGGCTACAGCATTCACTGGCTCTCGGTTGCCTACAATCCGAAGCTCGACCGCGACGTGCCCTCCGTTGGACTGACGAAACAGCTCGTTTCGGATGGCCAAGGTGGCTATGGGCTGGAATTCTGATGCTTCAAAAGTCCTAAAGAAGGAGAGGGCTCCATTGCGGCAGGAACGCCAGCACAGCAATCAGTGCGCCGTGCAGGATCAGGATCGCCGCCAGGATTGACCGGAACGGCTCCTTTCTCGTCTTGTGGCGCAGCAACTGCTGTGCAGCCAGCGCGCCAAGGCTGCCGCCGATCAGCGCAAGGATGAGAAGCGTGCGCTCGCTGATGCGCCTCCCGCCGTGGCGCGCCGCCTGCTTGTCCATGAAATAGATCGAAAACACCAAGAGGTTCAGCGTCAGAAACAGCAAGGCCGATTTGAGGATATCGATCATCGTCATCAGGAAACCCTAGCGTGGCTCCGTTAACGAACGGCAAAACCGTGATGCGGACCACGGCGAAAGCCTTGCACCGGCACGCCATTTCCTTTACCTCACCAGTGGAAAAGAACAGCCTGCAAAGAGCATCAGATGACCCTTGTCGACGTCCGCACGCCTGATCCGAAACGCTTCATCCCCGGCGCCACCGGCGACTGGGAGGTCATCGTCGGCATGGAAGTCCATGCCCAGGTGCTGTCGAATTCGAAGCTCTTCTCCGGCGCCTCGACGGAATTCGGCAAGCCGCAGAATTCGAACGTCTCGCTGGTCGACGCCGCCATGCCCGGCATGCTGCCCGTCATCAACGAGGAATGCGTCAAGCAGGCTGTTCGCACCGGCCTCGGCCTGAAAGCCCAGATCAACAAGCGCTCCCTCTTTGATCGCAAGAACTATTTCTATCCCGACCTACCGCAGGGCTATCAGATCTCGCAGTTCAAGGATCCGATCGTCGGCGAGGGCAAGATCGTCATTTCGCTCGGGCCGGACCGTCAGGGCCAGTTCGAGGATATCGAGATCGGCATCGAGCGCCTGCATCTGGAGCAGGACGCCGGCAAGTCGATGCATGACCAGCACGCGACCATGTCCTATGTCGATCTGAACCGTTCCGGCGTCGCCCTGATGGAGATCGTCTCCAAGCCCGACATGCGCTCGTCCGACGAGGCCAAGGCCTATATGACCAAACTGCGCTCGATCGTGCGCTATCTCGGCACCTGCGACGGCAACATGGACGAAGGTTCGATGCGCGCCGACGTCAACGTCTCCGTCCGCCGCCCGGGCGAGGGTTTCGGCACGCGCTGCGAGATCAAGAACGTCAACTCCATCCGCTTCATCGGCCAGGCGATCGAATATGAAGCCCGTCGCCAGATCGGCATTCTGGAGGAAGGCGGCAAGATCGATCAGGAGACCCGCCTTTTCGATCCGAACAAGGGCGAGACGCGATCGATGCGCTCCAAGGAAGATGCGCACGACTATCGTTATTTCCCCGATCCGGATCTGCTGCCGCTCGAATTCGGCGATGCCTTCATCAAGGCGCTCGAAGCCGATCTGCCGGAACTGCCCGACGACAAGAAGGAGCGCTTCGTGCGCGAGCTCGGCCTGTCGATCTACGACGCCTCGGTGCTCGTTTCCGAAAAAGCGATTGCCGATTATTTCGAAGCCGTCGCCGCAGGCCGTGACGGCAAGACGGCCGCCAACTGGGTGATCAACGATCTGCTCGGCGCCCTGAACCGGACCGGCAAGGATATCGAGCAGACGCCGGTTTCGCCGGCCCAGCTCGGCGCCATCATCGATCTCATCAAGGCGGGAACCATATCCGGCAAGATCGCCAAGGATCTCTTCGAGATCGTGCTCACCGAGGGCGGCGATCCCGCCGAGATCGTCGAGGCGCGCGGCATGAAGCAGGTGACGGATACCGGCGCGATCGAAAAGGCCGTGGACGAGATCATCGCCGCCAATCCCGATCAGGTCGAAAAGGTCAAGGCGAAGCCAACCATGGCAGCATGGTTCGTCGGCCAGGTGATGAAGGCGACCGGCGGCAAGGCCAATCCGCAGGCTGTCCAGGCCCTCGTCAAGGCGAAGCTCGGCATCGAGGAATAAGCGGTGTATTTCGTCCGCACTGCCGGTGAGCGCGACCTGGAGAAGGTGCGCGCCCTCCTGGCCGAGAGCTTTCACGCCACCTATGACGGGCTTCATGGCGTAGCCAAGGTGGAGGATCTGATCGCCAATCTCTTTTCGCCGGCGGCGCTGAAGGCGCGCCTCGTGCGAAAGGATGCCGAATTCCTCGTCGCCGACGACGGCCGCAATATCGGCGGCATGGGTTATGCGGCAATGTCGCAGGCACTGACGAAGACGGTCATGCTGCATCTCCTCTACGTCAGGCCGGCGCTGCAGCGCCAAGGCATCGGCCGCGATATCTTTGCCGAGCTCGAAACCTGCTTCCCGGATGCGGAGATCATGCGTCTCGAAGTCGAACCGCAGAATGCGGCGGCGATCGCCTTCTATCTCTCGCACGGCTTCACCGAAGTCGGCCGCAACGAGAATAGCGGAGCCGGGCAATCCGGCATTCCGGCGCTGATCTTTGAAAAGCCGCTCGAAGGGCATTGAGGCCATGGTGGTCGAGTTGCCCGACATTCTCATTCGCCGGGCAAGCAGGGAAGATCTGCCGGCGCTCGTGGCAATGTTTGCCGCCGATGCGCTTGGCGGTCATGGCGATACCACGGAAGCTGAAGCCTTCCCGGATTATCTCGGGGCCTTTGCCGTCATCGAGGCTTCGCCCGACCAGACACTTTACGTCGCAGAGCGCGGCGGCGAGGTGGTCGGCACGTTCCAGACGATGGTGACCACGTCGCTCACTGGCCGTGGCTCCTCGGCGATGATCATCGAGGCGGTGCAGACGCGTGCCGATATGCGCGGGCAGGGGGTCGGTGCCGCGATGATCGAGTTCGCCATTGCCGAGGCAAAAGGCCGCGGTATCAGGCGGGTAGCCCTAACCTCGAATGCGGTGCGTAGGGATGCCCATCGTTTCTATGAAAGGCTGGGCTTCAAGCCCTCGCATCTGGGCTTTAAGATGGCTTTGAAATGACCCGTGGCTGTCGTGGAATCGCTGGACAATTCGGCTTGGCGACGGCATAAGCGAGGAAACGAATTCTGGTTTGGCTCGCATCTGGCGGGCACAAGGAAAAGACATGTGGAATCTTCTGGTTCAGACCTTTACCTGGTGGAACGGTCAGACGATGGGCACGCGTTTTGCGACCTGGCGTTTTGGCAAGCGCGTCGGCGAAGATGAATTCGGCAACGTCTATTACGAAGGCGGCATGTCTTCCTACGGTCTGCCGAAGCGCTGGGTGATCTACAAGGGTTATGCCGAAGCCTCCGCCATTCCGCCGGGTTGGCATGGCTGGATGCATCATCGCACCGATGTTCCTCCGTCCAAGGAGAGCTACGTCGCCAAGGAATGGCAAAAGCCGCACCGTCCCAACCATACCGGTTCACCGCAGGCCTATCGTCCGCCGGGCTCCATCGCCGTTCCGGGCGAGCGTCCACGCGTCACCGGCGATTACGACGCCTGGACGCCGGGTAACTGAGACGGCCCGACCGGGGCGATCCCAAGACCCGGCTTTTGGCCACAATTGACCTTTACCCGCAGGTTGGCCGCGCTTGACCGCGGCCGTGAACTGAAAATGTCTGGAGACGGGTACACATGAAGCTCTTCACGCGGAACAAGGTCCTGCGTGCCGCCGGATCGCTGCTGGCGCTCTCGGCCCTGCTTCCGCCAGTTGCGGCAAATGCGGCACGTATCGAAAATCCGGTTGCCGTCTTCTCCGGCCTCGACAAGATCACCGGCCGCATCACGACGTTCGACGTCTATGTCGATGAGACGGTACAGTTCGGCGCACTGCAGGTGACGCCGAAGGCCTGTTATTCGCGCGACCAGTCGGAAGCGCAGAAGATCGACGGTTTCGTCGAGGTTGACGAGATCACCCTCGACCGCAAGATCCGCCGCATCTTCACTGGTTGGATGTTCGCCGCCAGCCCCGGCCTCAACGCCGTCGAGCACCCGATCTACGACGTCTGGCTGAAAGACTGCAAGACAACCTCGGACGTCCCGGCTCCCGACGGCACCAAGGCGACAGCCCGCTAACACCTCTCATCACGCCTTACAGCGCCGCGCGTCTTTTCAGACGGGCAGACGCTGTAACGCGTTGAATTACGCAATAGCCTGGTGAGCCTATGCAGTGGGTGTCTTGTTCCTGCTGAAAAGGCCCTTGGCAAAGCGAAGCGCAGCGGCGAACACGATGAAGACGAGGACGCCGGCCTTCTTGAAGAAGGCGAGGGCGAATGCCAGCAATCCCACCTTGGCGGCAATCTTGGCGCCCGCGCCGGCAGCAATCATTCCCGCCATCCCATAGGCCGCGATCTTGTCGCCTTCGACATAGTCAGTATAGGCCATCCCCTTGTCGAACTGCACGAGCTTGGTGACGGACGGAATGACGCCCTCGATCTCCGTCAATTGAGCGAGGCCGGCGACGAAGTCGAATTGGAATACACCCTGGCGTCCGAGCACGCGCACGGAATAGTTCAGCGTGTGCTGTGCCTGCGTGTCATCGCCGAACACCAGATCACGCGCCCAGTGCATGGCATGCGCCGATGTGTCGTAGTGCGGCGTGGAAGCCCAGCCGACAAGCGTGATCTTCTGAAAACCCTGCTTTTCGCGTTCGACGTTGTTTTCCCTGATGGAATCTTTGATGTTTTGCAGCAATTCGTCGTAATTCGTCGTGGCGGCGTCGACATCCGAGACATAGCCGTCGGCGCTGTATTCCACGATGGAGCCCCAGGCCTCGACATCGGTCGGCGCGTATTTCGCCGGGAAGATCATTCCCATCGTTCCCTCCGCCGCCGCCGGAGGATTTCCCCAGATGTCGACGAGCACCGTCTTCGTGTCGGCAGGGCTGAGATAGTAGAAGTCGGCGGGCACGTTTAGCGTTGCCTTCGCTTCAGGCAGCTTGATCACGCCCTGCTGGAAATCAAGCTTCTCCAGCAACGGCTTTTCCGCGTCGGAAAAATCGGTCCTGCTGGGGAACATGTCCTGGTATGGGCGTGCGCCGGCTTGACCCATAAACAAGGTCAAAAGGATCGCGGCTGCAAAATATCGTTTCAAAATTCTATCCCCCGTTGTATTTTTCGAACCTAGCCAAATCGGCTGAAAAATCAACGCATGGACGAATTGATCGCGCTTAAAACTTAAGGTGCGGCGACTCCATTGCCGCAGAAAGCATCAGGGCATAGTCGGCCTTCGGAACGTCGATCGCTCCGAACGTCTTCAGGTGCTCGGTGGTGAACTGCGTGTCGAGCAGCGTGAAGCCCCTTTCCCGCAGCCGGTCGACGAGATGCACGAGGCAGATCTTCGAGGCATCCGTCCGGCGCGAAAACATGCTTTCGCCGAAGAAGGCCGAGCCGAGCGAGACGCCGTAGAGGCCGCCGACCAGTTCATCGCCCTCCCAAGCTTCGACCGTATGGGCATGGCCCATGTCGAAGAGGGTCGAGTAAAGTGATCTGATCGTCTTGTTGATCCAGGTGCTGGGGCGCCCGGATGTCTCCTCCGCACAGGCAGCGATCACCTCATCGAACGCGTGATCGAAACGGATCTCGAAGGGTTTCTTGCGCACCGCCTTGGCAAGGCTTTTCGACACGTGGAAATGGTCGAGCGGCAGCACGCCGCGCAATTCCGGCTCGACCCAGAAGATCTCTGGGTCGTCGGCGGATTCGGCCATCGGGAAGAGGCCGATGGAATAGGCGCGCAGGAGAATGTCAGGGGTGATGCCTGGTGACTTCCTGCGCGATCCTGCCATTCCTGTCCTATGCCGCCGGGTTGTTGGCGAGGTAGTGTTCCAGCCAGTGGATGTCGTAGTCGCCGTTGGCGATATCCTGGTTCGAGACGAGATCCTGGAACAGCGGCAGCGTCGTATTGATGCCGTCGACGACAAATTCGTCAAGCGCCCGGCGCAGGCGCATCATGCATTCGACCCGGGTACGGCCGTGCACGATCAGCTTGCCGATGAGGCTGTCGTAATAAGGGGGGATCTTGTAGCCCTGATAGGCACCGGAATCGATGCGCACGCCAAGGCCGCCCGGCGCGTGGAAATGCGTGATCGTGCCGGGTGAGGGCACGAAGGTGCGCGGGTGCTCGGCATTGATGCGGCACTCGATGGCGTGCCCGGAAAAATGCACTTCGTCCTGAGTCACCGAGAGACCGCCGCCGGAAGCGACGCGGATCTGCTCGTGCACCAGGTCGATGCCGGTGATCGCTTCCGTTATCGGATGCTCCACCTGCAGGCGGGTGTTCATTTCGATGAAATAGAACTCGCCATTCTCATAGAGGAATTCGATCGTGCCGGCACCGCGATATTTCAGCTTCTTCATGGCGTCGGCGCAGATCTGGCCGATCTTCATGCGCTGCTCGACGTTGAGCGCCGGCGAATTCGCCTCTTCCCAGACCTTTTGATGGCGGCGCTGCAGCGAGCAGTCGCGCTCGCCGAGATGGATGGCATTGCCTTCGCCGTCGCCGAACACCTGGATTTCGATATGGCGCGGTTTGCCGAGATATTTTTCCATATAGACGGCATCATTGCCGAAGGCGGCTGCAGCTTCCGTGCGCGCCGTCGACCAGGCCTCGATCACGTCGGCCTCGCTCTTGGCGACTTTCATGCCGCGTCCGCCGCCGCCGGCGGTTGCCTTGATCAGCACGGGATAGCCGATTTCGGCCGCTGTCTTCAGCGCATCCTCTTCGGTCTTCACTTCGCCGTCCGAGCCCGGAACGACGGGAATGCCGAGTTCCAGCGCCGTCGTCTTGGCGGTGATCTTATCGCCCATGATGCGGATATGGTCCGCCGTCGGCCCGATAAAGGTGATGCCGTGGGCTTCGAGGATATCGGCGAACTTGGCATTCTCCGACAGAAAGCCGTAGCCCGGATGCACGGCGTCAGCGCCGGTGATCTCGCAGGCGGCGACGATCTGGTGGATGTTGAGATAGCTCTCGCGCGAGGAGGGCGGGCCGATGCACACACTTTCGTCGGCAAGGCGCACATGCATGGCATCGGCGTCGGCGGTGGAATGAACCACGACGCAGGCGATGCCGAGCTCCTTGCAGGCCCGGAGCACGCGAAGGGCGATTTCCCCGCGATTGGCGATGAGGATTTTCGAAATCATGGGCATGGGCCTATTCGATGACGACGAGGGCTTGGCCGTATTCGACGGGATGCCCGTCATCGACGAGGATCTCGGTCACCTTGCCTGACTTCGGCGAGGGGATCTGGTTCATCGTCTTCATCGCTTCGATGATGAGGAGCGTCTGGCCTTCCTTGACGGTCGCGCCGACTTCGATGAAGGCACGCGCGCCCGGAGCCGGCGCCATGTAGACGGTGCCCACCATCGGTGCATTGACGACATTGGCCGGGTTGCGGCCGGGAGCTGCCGCCGGGGCGGCAGCGACTGCCGCAGCAGCGGCTGCAGGCGCGGCATAACCAGGTGCTGCGATCGGCGCCTGAACATATTGCGGCGTGCCGGCGCGCGAAACCCGGATACGCAGGTCGTCCTGCTCGACCTCGATCTCCGTCAGATCCGTTTCGTTGAGAATATTGGCGAGATCGCGGATCAGTGCCTGGTCGATACCCGATTTCTTTTCAGCCATGGTGTTGCCCTGTCTTCTTCTTATGCCGTGATGTTCTTCAGCGCGTGGAGCGCCAGGATGTAGCTGTGAGGCCCGAAGCCGCAGATCACGCCTTTGCATGCCGGCGCGATCATCGACTTGTGGCGGAATTCTTCCCGTGCATGCACGTTGGATATGTGGAGCTCGACGACGGGAACTGAAATAGCGCGGATCGCATCATGCAGCGCGACCGATGTATGCGTATAGGCGCCTGCATTGATGGCAACGCCGACGGCCTTTTCGTCGGCCTCATGGAACCAGTCGACGAGCGTGCCTTCGTGGTTGCTCTGGCGGAAGTCGATATCGAGGCCGAGTTCGCGGCCTGCGGCCTTGCAGTCTGCCTCGATGTCCTTGAGCGTCTTGCCGCCATAAATGCCGGGCTCTCGTTTACCCAGCATGTTCAGGTTGGGGCCGTTCAGGACAAAAATCGTTTGCGTCATCGAATGTTCCGTAAAATGTACGACGGCAACCTATAGACTCCGCGAAGGCTGAATGAAAGCCCTTACGGATTGGCCAGCAGGAATCGCGCCACATTTGTCCACATGGTTGAAACGCTTCGATTTTGGCGATTTGATGGGCGGCCGGGAGCTCAAGCATGTCGCGCAAAAGTGTGCAGCGGTTTTGCGACAACGACATGCGCAAACATAAATATCTAAAGCGCGAGGGGCGCAAACTGAAAGATTGCGACGCGCTTTGGTTTGCTCAGCAGGCGGTCTTGCCGCAGCTGCGCATGTTCTTGACCTTGGCTTCGAGATCGTCGAGCCCGACGGCGCCTGGCACCAATTCATTGCCGATCACATAAGACGGCGTGCCGCTGATGCCGAGACTGGAGGCGAGCTGGTAGGTCGCCTGGACGATTCCGTCATTCGGGCTCTTTGCCATCTCGGCGCGGATCTTGTCCTCGCTGACGCCGAGCGAAGTGGCGACAGCGATCGCTGTTTCGTCGGAGGCTCGGCCTTCGGTGCCGAGAAGGGCGACGTGGAAATCGGCATATTTCTCCGGTGCCAGCTTGCGGAAGGCGTCGGCCACCTTGTGGGCGGCGACCGAATCAGGCCCGAGGATCGGGAATTCCTTGAGGACGAAACGGACGTTCTTGTCCTTTTTCAACATGGCCTGCATGTCGGGAAGCGCATGACGGCAGTAGCTGCAATTGTAATCGAAGAATTCGACGACAGTGACATCGCCCTTGGGATTGCCGAGCGTGACGTCGTTCTTCGACTCAAAGATGTCGGTGGTGTTCTCTTCGATCGCCATATTGGCCTTCACCAGGCGCTGGGCTTCCTGCTTCTTCTGCAGCGCATCCTGGACTTCCAGCATGATCTCGGGATTCTCGATCAGGTATTGCTTGATGAATTCGCCGAACTCCTTCTTCTGCTGGTCGTCGAGCGCTGCCGCCGGAAGCGGAAGGGCGATCGATGCGGCCAGCGCCAGTGCGGTGAAGGTTTTCGAGAAGAAGGCCATGATATCCTCGTCATCGGCAATGCGGTCGTCTTGGTCAAGAAGACCATCGCCGGGTTATGGACTTGAATGCGTCGCGTCAAGGTACGGTGCGTTCGGTTCTGCTCAAACAGGAATTTTCACCCCCGCGCGACCCTCGCGGGATTGTGATGAGCCGATTAATGCGGCAATTGTCTGGCCGTCATTGAAGAAGCTGAGCGAGAAACGATCTTGTTTTCCATATCCAAACGCAGCGATGTCGAGCCTTTTCACGCCATGGACGTCTTGGCGGAGGCGACGAAGCGGCGTGCGGCCGGCCATCCCGTGATCTCGATGGCGGTCGGTCAGCCCTCGCATCCGGCACCTCAAGCGGCACTCGAAGCGGCCCGCACAGCCCTTACCGAAGGCCGGATCGGTTATACCGATGCGCTGGGAACGGCGCGGCTGAAATCGGCGCTCGCCTGGCACTACAAGGATCGCCACGGCCTGGAGATCGATCCCACGCGCATCGCCATCACCACCGGCTCCTCGGCAGGTTTCAATCTCGCCTTCCTGTCACTCTTCGATGCCGGCGATGCGGTGGCGATCGCAAGACCTGGTTATCCCGCCTATCGCAATATTCTCGGCGCGCTGGGCCTGAAGGTTCTCGAAGTGCCGGTAACGGCCGAGACCCAGTTCACCCTGACGCCGCAAAGCCTCGAGGCCGCACAGAAGGAAAGCGGCATGACGCTGAGGGGCGTGCTGCTCGCAAGCCCCGCCAACCCGACCGGCACCGTGACCGGCCGCGATGGGCTGCAGGCGCTTGCAGATTATTGCGCGGCCCATTCCATCGCCTTCATCTCCGATGAAATCTATCACGGGCTGACCTTCGCCGGCGAGGAGGCGAGCGCGCTGGAATTGACCGACGAGGCGATCGTCATCAACTCCTTCTCCAAATATTATTGCATGACCGGCTGGCGAATCGGCTGGATGGTGCTGCCGGAACGCCTGGTGCGGCCGATCGAGCGGGTGGCGCAGAGCCTCTACATCTCCCCGCCTGAGCTCTCCCAGATCGCCGCCACGGCCGCTCTGAGCTCTGGCGCGGAGCTCGATCGTTATAAGGCGAGCTATGCCACCAACCGCGACTTGCTGATGCGGCGACTGCCGCAGATCGGGTTTTCGATCGCGTCGCCGATGGACGGCGCCTTCTACGCCTATCTCGACGTCACCCGCTTCACCAATGACAGCATGGGCTTTGCCAGACGTATGCTCGCGGAAATCGACGTCGCCGCAACGCCCGGTCTGGATTTCGATCCGCTGGAGGGAAATCGAACCCTGCGTCTGTCCTATGCGGGCTCGCAAGCTGAGATCGCCGAGGCGGTGGAGCGAATCGCAGCCTGGTTGAAGTAGCGCCCGCTGCCGGGCAAGCGGCAGTGCGGTCTTCAATCCTTAGCTGCGTCGCGAAAACAGCGAAGCAAAGGTCGAAGACGGTTTGTTGTTCAGCCGCGGCACCACCACGAGCTGCTTGATGTCGCCGCGCTTGTAGGCGGCGAGGAACCGACGGTAATCCTTGAAGGAGACGCAGCCGTTGGAATCGCCGTTCTTGCCGAGCATGTAGGTATGGGCGAGAAGGCCGACACGGTCATAGATGGCGTCCGAACCCTCGACCGGCGTCAGCCGCAGCGCCTGGACACCATGGAAAAGGCTCTCGCGCATGGTCAGGACATAGGTGTGTGGCGGCGTCGGTCCGCGCATCTTCTTGTTCACGAAACGCGGGTTGTCACGCATCTTGCCGAGCCCGGAATGGGCCTCGAGCCGTTCGCCGTTCGGCAGGTAGACGGTGCTGTTTTCGATATCGTAGATCGCCACGCCTGCGCGCAGCTTCGGCGAGAAGACCGGCTTGTCGTAGCGCGGCACTGCGTCGTCCTCGTCATCCTCGATCGGCGAGTTCGGCTGGGCATAGGCAAGCGCTGGCTCGCCAGAACGCTGCGAGCCCTTGGAGGCCAGTGCCGGTTTGCCGATGAGGCCATCAGGACGTGCCATCGGCAGCGGCACGGAACCTTCATCCGGCGCCAGCACGAGATCGAAGGGTGGCGCGTCGTCGGCGGCGGCAACGACCACCGGTGCAGGTTCCGATGCGGGAATGGAGGCCGTTCTGACAGAAGGTGTGGTTGGCTCGACCGGAGCCGGCGCGATTTGCCGGGATCCGGCATCGGCAAGTGCAAGCAGGGCCGGGAGTTCGGCTGCGGCGACGGCCTCCTTCGAGGGAACGATGATCCGGTCGCCGTCGTCTTCCTCCGTCTCTGCCGAGGCGAGTTCGACCGGCGGCGGCGCGATCACATCGTCCTTGCGGAATTTGACGCTATCGGAAATCGCGGCCACGACCGGCTGCTCGGCAGCCATGGCGAGCCGATTGTTTTTGGCGAGAACCGCGAGCGCCGTTGCAGCGGCGGCGGTCTTTTCGGCATGGGATTGAATGAGGCTCGCCGTCAGCGGTACCTTCGGCTTCGCATCGAAGGCAGCCAGCCGATCGGCCTTGCCGACATGGATCAGCCGCTCATGGTGCGGTGACGGAGCCACCTTCGGCGCAGTGCCGACCTGTGCCAGGCGATCGGACGGAGAATAGGGAGCGGCCATCGAGTGCATCGTCGCGAAGGTCGCGATCAGCCATGTGGAGGTCAGAAATCCGGCGCCGACAACACCGTAAAGGAAACCGCGAGATCTGCGCCAACGGAAAGCAGATCCGCCAAGAAGGGTGACGTCATCGAACGTCCCGACCGCACACGCCATACTACACTCGTCTTTCAAACTCGCTACGCAGGCCGGCGGCACTGACTGACTTAACTTCGCCGGGGCCGGTACAGGCGCAAATGGGCCGAATTTAGACCACCCACGACGTCCGACTGTCTCGCAAGGATGACGAATTATGGTTTCTAATTTGTTTACGCGGCGTTGCAGTTTTTCACGGCGTCTCAAAAAGAGATGCGTTGGGCGTCTCAGGCGCGCTCCATCACATAACTTCCCGGCGCTTCCTCGATCGCGTTCAACGCATCGCCGCCGGGTTTGCGCGGCTGCACCCGTCTGCCGTCATGCGTCTCGATCCAGGCCTGCCAATGCGGCCACCATGACCCCGGGGTCTCCGTCGCCTGGTCGAGCCAGGTCTCGTAGTCTCCCTTGGCGGGGCCGCCCGTCCAGAATTGATACTTCTTCCTGTCGGGCGGATTGACGACGCCGGCGATATGTCCCGAGCCGGTCACGACAAATTCCACCTTGCCGCCGAAGAACCGGCTGCCGAGGAAGACGGACTTGGCAGGTGCGATGTGATCCTCGCGGGTGGCGAGATTATAGATCGGGATCTTCACGTCCTTCAGCGACACGCGCTTGCCATCGAGGATCATCTCGTTCTGCGTCAGCGCATTGTTGAGATAGCAATTGCGCAGATAGAAGGCATGGTTTGCCGCCGCCATGCGGGTCGAATCGGCGTTCCAGAACAAGAGGTCGAAGGGCAGGGGATCCTGGCCCTTGAGGTAGTTGTTGACGAAATAAGGCCAGATCAGTTCCGAGGCGCGCAGCATGTTGAAGGCCATCGACATCTTCGTGCCGTCGAGATAGCCGGCCGCCTGCATATGCTCTTCGAGCGATTCAAGCTGCTCCTCGTCGACAAAGACCTTGAGGTCGCCGGCATGGGTGAAGTCGACCTGGGTGGTGAAGAGTGTCGCGGTCTTGATGCGCTTGTTCTTCTCCTTGGCATGCAGCGCCAGTGTCGCGGCCAGCAGCGTGCCGCCGACGCAGTAGCCGACGGCGTTGACGTCCTTCTCGCCTGTCGCCTTCTCGATTGTATCAAGCGCGAAATCGATGCCTTCGCGGGCATAAGCCGTCCAGTCCTTCTCGGCGTGGCGCGCATCCGGGTTGACCCAGGAAATAACGAACACCGTCTGACCCTGGTCAACGCACCATTTGATGAAGGATTTTTGCGGGTTGAGGTCGAGAATATAGAACTTGTTGATCCAGGGCGGGCAGATCAGCAGCGGCCGCTTCAGCACGGTTTCAGTCGAAGCCTCGTACTGGATGATCTGGCAGATGTCGTTCTGGGCGATCACCTTGCCTGGCGTCAGCGCCATATCGCGGCCGACGGCGAATTTCGTCATGTCGGTCTGGCGAAGACGAAGGTCGCCATGTCCGGCAGCGATATCCTCGGCCAGCATCTTCATCCCGCGCACCAGATTGGCGCCGCTGGTCGCGATCGTCTCGCGGTAGAGCTGCGGATTGGTGGCGATGAAGTTGGTCGGCGAAAGCGCTGCCGTGATCTGCTTCACGTAGAAGCCGGCCTTGTGCTTGGTGTGCTCGTCGAGGCCATCGGTCTCCGAGACCATCTTTTCCACCCAGTCGGTCGTGACGAAATAGACCTGGCGGAGAAAATCGAAGAACGGATTCTTCTGCCAGTCCTCGTCCGAGAAGCGCTTGTCCTTGCGGGTGTCCGGCTCGGGAGGCGTGGGATCGCCCTGCATTCGTTGCATCGAGCGCATCCAGATGCCGAAGAACGAGGACATCAGCTGTGTCTGTGCCTCGAAAGTGCGGCGCGGATCGGAAATCCAGTATTCGGTGACCTTGGAAAGCGTCTTGACCATGTCGGTCATCGGATCGACGGTGCTTTCGGTGATCTCGCCGCGTTCGCGCGGCGCAAGCCAGGCAGACGCTGCTTGTCCGAGATTTTCGAGCGCCCGGGCGAAATTCATCGCCATGGCCTCAGGATCCTTCAACAGATAGGGATCGAGATCGGTCGCGTCGAAGCCGGCCTTGCCGCCATTCTCCTGCTTGCTGTCGGTCACCATTTCCTCCGGCGGCAGCACCACTCTTTTTATCCGTTCGTTGTACATCGTGATTGAACGAGAAAACAAGTTCCACCCGCATCGGCTCATGCTATTGCTTTGTGGCTGCGACAAATTTAACAGTCGAAGCAGTCAGAACTGGATTTTGAGGCATGACGAAGAACGGCATTCTGCGCATCGCAACCTTCAACCGCACCGCACTGATCTGCGCCGCGGCGGCGATGGCCCTTGCCGGATGCAATCTGACGGCGGAACAAAAGGCCGCTGCCGCTGCCAAGCGAGCGGCGCCGACCGCCGTCGTCATGCCGACCACCAAGGGCGAGGCGGTCGAAGGCGGCCTTGCGAAGTCGCCGGATGGCTATCCGAATTTCGGCGCGCCGCTGACGGCCGCCAACGTCCAGATGAGCGACGAGCAGGCTGCCGAACTGCAGCATCAGCTGACGGCACTTGCCGCTCGGCGCAAGGCCGGCACAATCTCGGAGGCCGAATATCAGGCCAAGGTCGCTGAAATGCGGCGTCTCGCCGCCGAGCACGGCACTGATACGCTCTCCGAAATCTCCAAATAGACCTTGCCTTTCAGGCAATTTGGACGCAAAGCCTTCCGGATGGATCGGAAGATATAATTTTCCCGATAAAGCGCGTTACGCGGCCTTTCCGTCAAAGATTTGCCGCGTCGCTTGGGTCTGATGAATACGGCGTTGCGATTCTGAAGTTCGTGTCGCAGCCGCCGGGAGACGGAACGAACTTCGACAGCGGCCCGAAATGCCGCCTTTCCATGGGGAATGAGATGGAAGAGTTTCACAAAGTCCGGCGTTTGCCGCCTTATGTTTTCGAACAGGTCAACCGTTTGAAAGCAAGCGCGCGAGCGGGCGGCGCCGATATCATCGATCTCGGCATGGGAAACCCCGACCTTCCCACTCCCCAGTCGATCGTCGACAAGCTGTGCGAGGTCGTGCAGGATCCGCGCACGCACCGTTATTCCTCTTCCAAGGGCATTCCGGGCCTGCGCCGCGCTCAGGCCGCTTATTATGCCCGCCGTTTCGGCGTCAAGCTCAACCCGGATACGCAGGTGGTCGCCACCTTGGGCTCCAAGGAAGGCTTCGCCAACATGGCGCAGGCAATCACCGCGCCTGGCGACGTGATCCTCTGCCCGAACCCCACCTATCCGATCCACGCCTTCGGCTTCCTGATGGCGGGCGGCGTGATCCGTTCGATGTCGGTGGAGCCGGATGCGAGCTTCTTCGAGCCGCTCGAACGCGCGGTCCGGCATTCGATTCCGAAGCCCTTAGCGTTGATCCTCAACTACCCCTCGAACCCGACAGCCTTTGTCGCGACGCTCGATTTCTACAAAGACGTCATCGCCTTTGCGAAAAAGCATGACATCATCGTGCTCTCCGACCTTGCCTATTCGGAAATCTACTTCGACGGCGCTCCGCCGCCGTCGGTTCTCGAAGTGCCGGGCGCAATGGACGTGACTGTCGAGTTCACCTCGATGTCGAAGACCTTCTCCATGCCCGGCTGGCGCATGGGCTTTGCTGTCGGCAACGAGCGGCTGATCGCGGCGCTCACCCGCGTCAAGTCCTATCTCGACTACGGCGCCTTCACGCCGATCCAGGTGGCGGCGACGCACGCGCTGAACGGCGACGGCTCCGACATTGCGGAAGTCCGCAACGTCTATAAGCGCCGTCGCGACGTCATGGTCGAAAGCTTCGGCAAGGCCGGGTTCGAGGTGCCGCCGCCGGCTGCCACCATGTTCGCCTGGGCGAAGATCCCGGAAAAGTTCCGTCACCTCGGTTCGCTGGAATTCTCCAAGCTGCTGGTCGAGAAGGCCGACGTCGCCGTTGCCCCGGGCATCGGCTTCGGCGAAATGGGCGACGATTACGTCCGTCTGGCACTTGTCGAGAACGAACACCGTATCCGCCAGGCTGCGCGCAACATCAAGAAGTTCATGTCGACGGCTGACGAGACAATGCACAACGTCATCTCGCTGAACGCACACCGCTAATCCAACCGTTGGGCAGCCGCGTCAAGCGGCTGCCGCCACACAGACATTTCAGGATCGATCCATGGCAGATGCCCTCAAAATCGGCATTGCGGGCTTGGGCACCGTTGGCGCCTCGCTTGTCCGCATCATTCAGCAGAAAAGCAACGAGCTTGCCGTCACCTGCGGACGCCCGATCACCATCACGGCGGTCTCCGCGCGTGACAGGACAAGGGACCGCGGCATCGATCTTTCCACTGTTACCTGGTTCGACCGGCCGGAAGAGCTTGCCGAAAAGGGCGATATCGACGTCTTCGTCGAGCTGATGGGCGGCGCCGAAGGAGCTGCCAACATCTCTGTACGCGCCGCACTCCAACGTGGTCTCCATGTGGTGACAGCCAACAAGGCGCTGCTTGCCTATCACGGCGTCGAGCTTGCGACGATCGCCGAGGAAAAGGGGTCGCTGCTGAACTTCGAGGCGGCGGTCGCCGGCGGCATCCCGGTCATCAAGGCGCTGCGTGAATCGCTGACGGGCAATTCCGTCTCGCGCATCTATGGCATCATGAACGGCACCTGCAATTACATCCTGACCAAGATGGAGAAGGAGGGGCTTTCCTTTGCCGAATGCCTCAAGGAAGCGCAGCGGCTGGGTTATGCCGAGGCTGATCCGGCCTTCGATATCGAGGGCAATGACACGGCCCATAAGCTTTCCATCCTGACGACGCTCGCCTTCGGCAATCAGATCGCAGCCGACGACATCTATCTCGAAGGCATCACCAACATCTCGATCGAGGATATCCACGCAGCTGCCGAGCTCGGTTATCGCATCAAGCTGCTGGGCGTTGCCCAGCGCACCGATACCGGCATCGAGCAGCGCGTCCATCCCACCATGGTGCCGGTCGATTCGGTCATCGCCCAGGTCGACGGCGTCACCAATGCGGTGGCGATCGAATCCGACGTGCTCGGCGAACTGCTGATGGTCGGCCCCGGCGCCGGCGGCAATGCCACGGCCTCGTCGGTGCTCGGCGATATCGCCGATATCGCAAAGAGCCAGCCGGGTGCCCAGCGCGTGCCGGTGCTCGGCCATCCCGCAACGACGCTGGAGCCCTACCGCAAGGCGCAGATGCAGAGCCACGAGGGCGGCTATTTCATCCGCCTGACCGTGCTCGACCGCACCGGTGTCTTTGCCAGCGTCGCAACCCGCATGGCGGAAAACAACATCTCGCTGGAATCGATCGTTCAGCGCTCCAAACAGCATCTGGCGCCATCGCATCACCAGACGATCATTCTCGTCACCCACGCAACGATGGAAGAATCGGTGCGCAGGGCGGTCGCCTCGATCAAGTCAGAAGGTTATCTCTTCGGCGAGCCGCAGGTCATTCGCATCGAACGGCCGAAAGAGGAAGGCTGAGCCTTTTTCCCGTCCCGGAGGACCGTTGAGCCGCCCTGTCTCTGCAGGGCGGTTTTTCTGTTATTTGTTCACCTTCCCTAACGGAAGTCTATATTAACAGATACCGAAATATTGATATAACTAAACCTAAGATGGTGAGTCGTCTGGGTGGAGAATTTCATGAGCAAGGACAGCCACGCCGGGAAGGGGTATGGCTACCCGAGCGACGTGCCGCCGAACCATCCTGATAAGCCTGAGGAAATCCCCAAGCCGGCCTACAGTGAAATTCCTCAGGAGGTCTCTGATGAGGCTGATGGCGAAGAAAACACGGAAGGCCGCAACTGGGCCATTCTGCTGACGCTGTTTTCCGTCATGCTGGTGCAACTGGCCGGCATCGCCCTGATTGTCTGGGCGGTATTCTAAAGCGTGTCGCGATCTTTCAGATTCGCTCGCGCTTTAGGGACTCTATTTTTACACATGCGTTACCGCAAAACCGCTGCACACTTTTGCGCGACATGCTTTGGTAAAAACCCGTGTCTGCAAATCCAACGCTATGTTATCTCCGCCGCTCCTGTAGAAAGAGCAGATGAAGTCAGCGGAGTGTGGCATGGCAGATCTCGTCGATCCAGTACAGCGCGCGTTTCTCGGTGTGGAGAAATCCGCGCTCGACAATCGCTGGGTGGCGCGGCTCGACCAGGCAGGGCAGAACCGCGCGCTGGCCATGTCGCAGCTCCATGGATTGCCGGATCTGATCGCCCGGGTGCTGGCCGGGCGCGGCGTGACGGTAGACGAGGCGATCGAATTCCTCGATCCGACGATCCGCAGCCTGATGCCCGATCCCCATAAGCTGACCGATTGCGAAAAGGCCGCGATCCGCCTGGTGAGTGCCATCGAGCGCGGCGAGAGCGTCGCGATCTTCGGCGACTACGATGTCGACGGCGCGGCCTCCTCGGCACTGATGTTCCGCTTTCTCAGCCATTTCGGCGTCAGGGCGAATATCTATATTCCCGATCGCGTCTTCGAAGGTTATGGCCCCAATCCGGCGGCAATCAATCAGTTGATCGACAATGGCGCCCAGCTGATCGTCACTGTCGATTGCGGCTCCACCAGTCACGAGGCGCTGGCCGCCGCTGCAGCGCGCAATATCGACGTCGTCGTCATCGATCACCACCAGGTGACACATGAGCTGCCGCCCTGTCATGCCCTCGTCAACCCGAACCGTGAGGACGATCTCTCGGGGCAGGGGCATCTCTGCGCGGCCGGCGTTGTCTTCATGGTGCTGGTCGCAACGCTGAGGTTGCTGCGCGCGGCCGGCAACAAGCGGATCCTGGCGATCGACCTGCTGCAATGGCTGGATATCGTGGCACTTGCGACGGTCTGCGATGTCGTGCCGCTGAAGGGCCTCAACCGCGCTTATGTGGTGAAGGGGCTGGTCGCCGCCCGGCACCAGAGCAATGCCGGGCTTGCCGCACTCTTCCGCAAGGCGGGGCTTGCGGGCCCGGTGACACCCTATCATTTCGGCTTCCTGATCGGCCCGCGCATCAATGCCGGCGGGCGGATCGGCGATGCAGCACTCGGAAGCCGCCTGCTGACGCTCGACGACGCCGGTGAGGCAGAGGTGATCGCGCAGCGCCTCGACGAGCTCAACCGCGAACGCCAGGCGATGGAGGCCGTCATGCTGCAAGAGGCGGAGGCCGAGGCGCTCGCCGAATATGGCGACGGCGAGGGCGCATCCGTCATCGTCACCGCCCATGAGAAATGGCATCCCGGCATCGTCGGCCTGATCGCGGCGCGGCTGAAGGAGAAGTTCAAACGGCCCGCCTTCGCAATCGCCTTCGATCCCTCCGGCCGCGGCACCGGCTCGGGCCGCTCCATCAACGGCTTCGATATGGGCAGGATGGTGCGAGCTGCGGTCGACGAGGGGATACTCGTCAAGGGCGGCGGCCACGCCATGGCCGCCGGGCTGACGGTCGAGCGCGCCAATCTCGGCAGGCTGAGGACCTTCTTCACGGAGAAAGCCACAAAGACAGTGGCCAGCCTTGTCGCCAACGAGACACTGAAGATCGACGGCGCGATCGGTGCAAGCGGCGCCACGCTCGAACTCATCGACCGCTTGGAGGCCGCTGGCCCCTATGGCTCCGGCCACGCTCAGCCGCTCTTTGCCGTGCCGGCGCATCGGGTGCGCGACGCGCGCCTGGTCGGCGAGAAACACGTGAAGGTGACGCTGGAGGCAATGGACGGATCGCGGCTCGATGGCATCGCCTTCCGCGCCGCCGATACGGCGCTCGGCAATCTTCTCATCAATTCACGCGGCGCCAGCCTTCATGTCGCGGGTTCGCTCAGTGCCGAGCATTATCAGGGTGCGCGCCGCATCCAACTGCGCGTCTGCGACGCGGCTCCGGCGCGGTAATCTAGCAGTCGGAAGAGAGTCCCGTCAGGTACAGCCGGCTGTCATGACGCTCATCAGCATGTCCGCTTGCGACCGGCTCTCCATGGCCGCAAAGCCCTTCGCGGCGATGGAATCACGCTCGGCGGTATCTGCGATCAGCTTGTGGCAGCGCTCGATCATCTTGTCATAGGGCTCGACCGCCAGGCCGCCGCTGAAGGGCTGGAGATCCGGGTCGCGGATATCGCCTTCGGTCAACACGCAGACGCGATTGGCGAGCAGATAGGAAATGCGCACGATCTCGAAAACGCCGCTCGCATAATGATGAATGTTGATGACGATCTTGGAACGGGCAATCGCCGCATCGCGTTCCGCGCCATAGATGTTGAAGAGGTGCGCGACCTTAAGCCCGCCTTGCTCCAGTGTCTTCAGGATATGGTGGCGGCGTTCGTTCATCGAGCCGTAGAAGAGCACGTCGATATCTTTGACGGGGGCGTGTTTTATCTGGCTGAGGCAGCGGCTATAGCCGATTTCGAGCACGCCAGCATGATCAATGCCCTTGGCGGCGAGATTTTCCCGATTGCGCGGGCTGTAGTCGAGAACCGGAAGCGACTTCAGGATCGAGGTGTAGCGAGAATTGATCCAGATGCTTTCTTCGGACACCTGCTCAAGATTGATGACGACGCTGTCCTTCGGCAGATGGCTGACGATTTCGGTGGGGAGAAGGTTGCCGCCGTAGATGATCGGCGCACGGCCGGCGAATGCGTTCATGTCGCGGACGATCGGTGCCGAGCCGCCGAGTTCCTCGAAGGCGCCCCGGAGGCCGAGCGCGACTTCGTCGAAGGCGTGGCTGTGATTGTAGTTGGCGGGCGTCACGATCCAGATGCAATGACGGTCCTTATGTGCCTGCCATCCGCCGGCAAAGGGCTGTAACGGGTTGCGGAGCGGCTGCTCGATCTTCGGCGCGGCTGGTATAGCGGGTCTTTCCGTCCGAGCCGGTTGCTGCGGCACTGGAGAGGCGCCTGAAGCCTGCGGAGCATAGGCGCGCATCAATTCGCGGCGGCCGATGAATTGGCCGCGCGGCATCCAGGCGGGCGGATCATCAGCGCCCCAGATCAGATGCGGCTGCTTGATGAGCGGCTGGCGGCCTTCCTGCCACGAGGTCAGGAGAGCCTGGTCACGGCTCTGCAGAAAGGCTTCCTTGGCGGCGAAGAGACCATGCAGCATACGGCCGAGGCGGACACCGAACTTCCATTCGAAATCGGCAACGGTCGGTACGAAGGCGGCGATCTTCATTCCGGAGACGGCAGCCTGCTGGACATAGAGCCCGAGCAGACGCTCGATCACGAAGGGGCGCATCTTCGCGTTGGCATCGCGTGAATAGTGAGCCACACCGGCATAGGCGGTCCCTGCCGGCGAGCCGGCGAGCGCTTCTCTTTCCAGCGATTCCAGAATGCGTTCGCAAAAAGCGAAATACCCGGACCAGAATTTCCGGTTGCCGCAGAAATAGTTGCAGAACATGAAGGCCGTCTTGTCCTGCGGCGGCGCGATCGGATGACCGAGCTCCTGGATATGCAGGAAGATCGGGTCCATGCCGGGATGACCGCCAAGCAGCGAATGTTCCCAAACGTTGCTGTAGATCGCCGCGTGGCCGATCAGCGGATTGTAAAGATAGGCGTCCGCACCTTCCGCCCTGGCCTTTTCCGCCTCCGTGACGAAGGACGGGAAGCTCGTCACCGACTTCATCTCGAATTTGCTGGAGAGCAGCCCCCAGAACACGTCGTCGCCGAGGCCGATCGCCTCGTGATGCTGATGCAGGATGTGGAAGAGCTCATATTCGCGGGTCGTAGCCTGCGTATTGAACGAAATGTCGAGCGGCACGGCAGCCGCATCCAGCTGGCTGCGCTGCGAAGGATCGAGATAGGGCTGATAGACAATGACAGACCCTGTGCTGGCAGCTTTCTCCGTGAGAAGTGCCAGATCAGGAAGACCGGACGGCAGAGCGGCAATGGGCTGATTGATCGTCAATGAATCGTCCTTCGTGAATTGCCGCCGTCTCCATGATTCACGAAACGGCATTCGGGCTGGTTTGGGTGCCGACTATTGGACGTGAAGCTTGCGCCACACTGTTGGCAGGAATTTCGCTAGAACAGGATGTCGTCCGAAAACCGCTCACACTTTTCGGCATCATGTTCTGGTCAGCCTGGGAACAGGTTAAGCCGTGATGTTCGTACCAGGCCCATTGCGCGATAATGCCCAACCTCCTGGACGGCGTCATGAAAAACGAAAAGATCTATGTAACCAAGCCCAGCCTGCCGCCGCTCGAAGAATTCATTCCGTCGCTGGAAGCAATCTGGAACAATCGCGTCCTGACCAATGGCGGGCCATTCCACCAGCAGCTGGAGCAGGAGCTCTGCAACCATCTCGGCGTGAAGCACATCAGCCTCTTTTCCAACGCCACGGTCGCGYTGCTGACGGCGCTTCAGGCGCTCCGCGTCACGGGCGAAGTCATCACCACGCCTTATTCCTTCGTSGCCACTTCGCATTCACTTCTCTGGAACGGCTTAAAGCCCGTCTTCGTCGACATCGATCCGGTGACGCTCAATGTCGATCCAGCGAAGATCGAGGCGGCGATCACGCAGCAGACGACGGCGATCATGCCGGTGCATTGCTACGGCCACCCTTGCGATGTCGATGCTATCCAGAAGATCGCCGATCTCTACAATCTGAAGGTCATCTATGACGCCGCCCATTCCTTCGGCGTGGAAGACGAGCGGGGAAGCATTCTCAATCACGGCGACCTTTCCATCCTGAGCTTCCATGCGACGAAGGTTTTCAACACATTCGAAGGCGGGGCCATCATCTGCCCGGATGTCAAGACGAAGACCCGCATCGACCAGCTGAAGAACTTCGGTTACGTCGACGAAGTGACCGTGGTAGCGCCAGGCACGAACGGCAAGATGAGCGAGTTCAACGCTGCGCTCGGCCTGTTGCAGCTGAAATACATCAAGCTCGCGCTCGAAAGGCGTGGTTTGATCGACAGTGCATATCGTGAGCGGCTCCGCGGCGTGGCCGGCATAGAATGCCTGGACCGTTCCGGCGAGACCGTCTCCAACTTCTCTTATTTCCCGATCCTCGTACGCCCTGACTATCCCATTTCACGCGATGGGCTCTATGAACGGCTTAAGGAAAACAGCATTCATCCGCGCCGCTATTTCTATCCGCTGATTTCAAGCTTCTCGATGTACCGCAGCCTGCCTTCCTCGCAGCCCTCGAAYCTGCCGGTCGCAACCGAGGCCGCACAACAGGTGCTCTGCCTTCCCATCTATCCGGACATGGAGATGGAGATCGTCGACAAGGTCTGCGCGCTGCTAGGCCGACCGGGCCTAAAATCTCCTGTTCTAGCCGCCTCACTTGTCATCAAAGACTTGAAGCGCGAGTTCTGCCTGCCAGATAAGAAATCGCGAGCCGGCGCATTGCAAGTGGCTGCTCATACGAAAGCGGCGTGACCATCGATCACGCCGCTTTCTTCATCTCATAGACGCTAGATTAAAGCGCCAGTTGCGGAGGTCGGATGCGAAACATCTCTCCAGCCCCGCCGGCGAGAGCGGTGATCGGCGGTCCGAACGCCCGAAGTACACCACTTGCCATGATCATAGAGCGCGGACGTTAGGCGAGGCTTGCGCAGGAGGGCACAAGCGGCAAATAAGGCCGCTGATCTGGCCCGAACAGATGGATGAATTTCTGGAAGAAAAATGGCACGCCCTAGGGGAGTCGAACCCCTCTTCCCAGAATGAAAATCTGGTGTCCTAACCGATAGACGAAGGGCGCTTCCTTCGTGGTGGCGCCCTTATAGTCACCACCTTCGAAGGCCGCAAGCGCCAAGGCGCGAAAAAATCATCGTTTTCGCCGATTTATTTCGGCTGTGGAAAACCTGGTATCGTGAGGCGACGGAGTCGGGAAAAATAAGCCAGCGGGCTGGTTTAGGCGCCATTACGCAGGTCCGATGGTACGCCCTAGGGGAGTCGAACCCCTCTTTACAGAATGAGAATCTGTCGTCCTAACCGATAGACGAAGGGCGCGCAGCCAGCCTCGTTAAAATAGGAGCGCGCGCCGGCTTCTGCAAGCGAATGTGATGGCTTCTATGTGGAGAGAAAGTGGCACGCCCTAGGGGAGTCGAACCCCTCTTCCCAGAATGAAAATCTGGTGTCCTAACCGATAGACGAAGGGCGCTTCCTTCGTGGTGGCGCCCTTATAGTCAGGCGTTTTGAATCCCGCAAGCGGCAATTGCGGTTTCTTTCAAAAAAAATGACAGGAAATCCGAGTGCGTTTGAGAAGCCGATTATTGAAGCTGAATCAATAGGCTGTCGGTTGTTTCTTTATCGAGACGAGGCGGCGCTGCCGTAACGTAATGCGAAAATCGCGCGGTGGTCAGATCGCTCTTGCGGTCGTTATGGGTGCTCGCTTGCCGCCGCAGCCCCAGTTCCAGTCACGGGTTTTGCCGGTATCGAGGTGGACCGAATCCGTATGGCAATAGGTGCCGACGCCGCCGCGGTCCGGCAACGAGCGGATATAGGCGGCGATATCCCATTTCGTCACACCGTCGATCTGGATGTCGGCGGCCTCGCAGCTCTTGTGCATCGATTCGTCGGCACCGCCGACGAGGCGGTTATGCTCCTCGTCGCGATAGCCGGAGGTGACGATAACCGGTCGGCCGAAATGGCTTTCGACCGTCTTGATGACTTTCAAGAGGTCGGGCTTGAAGCAGCCGACCTCGACCTTGTCGTTTTGCAGATGCAGCCCATTCGGCGCGATACGCGTCATGCCGGGCAGGGCGGCCTTGTGCAGCAGGCCGGAGAGACTGCCGAGCAGGTTCTGCTTCGGCGCGCTGTAGAGGGCATTCATTGTCGAGGCCGGAATGCTGCCAGTCGTCAGTGACGCCGTTTGCACGGGCGCAAGCTGCGTGCCGCTATTCTGCGAGGATTGCTGCGGCAGCACCGGTTCTGCCGGCTGTGTGGGCGCGGGCGGCTGGCTGTAGACGCTGCTTCGCGCCGGCGCTGCACCTTCCACCGGCGCATAGGCCTGCGGGTGAATGACGGTGGACGTGCTGTTGTTCTGCGGCGCCGGCTGGTGATCGGAAAAGATGCTCATCGCCTGCGCGTTGATCCGGGTCGACTGCAGGACCAGCCCGCCAATATTGGCGGGCGCTGCCGTTGCCGAACCGGCGGGCGGGACGGCGGCATTAGGATCTTGTGCCACGACCTGAGGCGCGCCCTGGGCGCCGGAGACGTTGACGAGCCGGGGATCTGTATAGACCGAACGTGGGGCAGGGCTTGCAGCCGTTGCCGTGGCAAGCTGTGGTGCTGCGGTCGGCGCTACCGGAGCCGCTGCGGCGGATTCGAGCGCCTTCTTGTCCGACGCGCAGCCGGACAGCGCCAGCACCGAGGTGGCGATCAGCAAAGCGCCCGTTACGGGCATCCGCATCTGCATGTTAGGCAAGCGACAGTCTCCAGTTGATGCGGAAAATCGGCGAAAAACGCTTCTCTTCTGCTTCGAGTCGCCAGGAGATTGCCTGCGGGGCTGGATCGCGGCAAGCGCCAAGGCGCCGGCCGGACCCGAAATCGAAAAAGCCGCAAGCCTCGCAAAAGCCTTGCGGCGAAAACCCTTACCAGGCGCCGGTATTGCCCATCGAGGCCCAGGGTTCGGCGGCCGGAAGCGGGCTGCCCTTTTGCAGGATTTCGATCGAGATGCCGTCGGGTGAGCGCACAAAGGCCATATTGCCGTCGCGCGGCGGCCGGTTGATAGTGACGCCGTTGTCCATCAGATTCTGGCAGGTCGCGTAAATATCGTCGACCTCATAAGCGAGGTGGCCGAAATTGCGTCCTCCGCTATAATCTTCCGTGTCCCAGTTGTAGGTTAGTTCGAGGCAGGGAGCTTTTTCGCTGCGCGCACGGTCGAGATCGTCGCGAGCGGCCAGAAAAACCAGGGTAAAGCGGCCTTTCTCGTTTTCGTGGCGGCGAATCTCCTCCAGCCCGAACAGCGTGGTGTAAAAAGCAAGCGAGGCGTCTAGGTCTTTGACGCGTACCATTGTGTGGAGATAACGCATTCTATCTACTCCTTTATTGGGGCTGGCTTTTTTCAGCAAGCCGAGGTCAGCTTCGGGCAAGTCATCTTTATAAAATGTGCAGCTGGGAATAACCGAAAACTAGGACTTGCGCTTATCCGTTACCAAGATGTTAATCTTGATTTGAAGAATCAGTTAACCGTAACAGTGTGACGCGTATTCGAGGGGCTGGCGACAATGGCTGATAGGATTTCATCGAACGAATACTCCGACCTCGACGAGCTATCGGGAGAGCCAGTCGATCTTGTTGAAATCACCGGCGTCGTCAAGTGGTTCGACGTCGCCAAGGGTTTCGGCTTCATCGTGCCCGACAACGGCTTGCAGGATGTTCTCCTGCACGTCACCTGCCTGCGTCGCGACGGTTACCAGACGATCCTCGAGGGAACGCGCATCGTCGCACTCATCCAGCGCCGCGAGCGCGGCTACCAGGCTTTCAAGATCCTCTCGATGGACCAGTCGACCGCGATTCATCCCTCGCAGCTGCCGCCGGTGCGCACCCATGTGCAGGTCACCGCGACGAGCGGACTCGAGCGTGCGCTGGTCAAGTGGTTCAACCGCACCAAGGGCTTCGGCTTCCTGACGCGCGGCGAGGGCACAGAAGATATCTTCGTGCACATGGAAACGCTCCGCCGCTTCGGCCTGACGGAACTGCGCCCAGGCCAGGTGGTTCTTGTCCGCTTCGGCGACGGCGAAAAGGGCCTGATGGCCGCAGAGATCCATCCCGACGTTCCGAGCCCGGCCAGCCGGTCTCACTAATATGAGCAGCCTTACCCTGTTTCATGCCATCAGAAGCGCCATATTGGCGCTTTTTTTCATGGTCGCGCTGCCGGCTTTGGCCGAGGAGCAAATGCGGTTCGACAAGGAGCCGCTGCTCATCCAGACCGCTGCGGGCAAGGTGCTGCATTTCACCGTCGAGATTGCCTCGACCCCTGATCAGCGCGCCCGCGGACTGATGTTTCGCAAGGTCATGGCCGACGATGCCGGCATGATCTTCGATTTCGATGAGCCGCGGCGCGTCACCATGTGGATGGAAAACACCATCCTGCCGCTCGATATGCTCTTTGCCGATGACACCGGCACGATCCGCCACATCAAGGAAAAGGCAGTGCCCTATTCGCGCGACATCATCGATTCGATGATCGCGGTGAAATACGTCGTCGAACTCAATGCCGGCATCGTCGCCAAACTGGGTATCAAGCCGGGCGACAGGATCGTCAGCGCCACGACGACGAAGAAGGCCAAGTAACGGCGCGTACAACCGCGAGCACGCAAGCTGCGCTGCGCCTGTCCAGGAATTCAACAATATCGGGATATTGAATGGTCGGAGTGGAGAGATTCGAAATCAAATAGACCATTGATTTTCAATGGCTATTTCCACTCTTTGTAACGCTGTTACGGCCGCTCGTCTGTTACCGTCATAACGGTTATATCAGGCAATCGGCAAGCGCAAGCGGTCAATCTCTCACCTCAATCATCTTGACGTTCGCCGAGCAGCGCCATGCGCCAAAAGTCGTTCGCATGTTCTAAGAATATGCGTTCCTGTTCGTCCAGGCTGGAATTGTCGCCACCCACGGCAATGCGTGCATCTTCAACAAATGCCTTTGCACAATCGACCAGCCGGAAAAGCTGGTTATAGATCGGCTTGACGTCTACGTCGGTCATGAGCGAGTGAGCCATAAAGGTATCCCGGAAAGCCTTCAGGGTCTTCAAGCCGCCGCGTCCAAACTTCCCCTTGAACGTTTCGGAGTAGTTCGCCGACACGCGCTCAAGCGCCTTCGCGCAATCCTGCTCGAACATGTCGGCATAGCCTCGCGAACCGGGCAGCCAATTTCGTGCCCGGATTTTGAGCTCGTTCTGGCATCGCTTTTGTCGAAGAAGCCGAATCGCTAAAGGGATCGAAGCAACGTCGCGACTGTTTACATGCCTGCTCCTGTTTCCCACGTCGTAAAGTCGCGCAAGGTGCATGGCGAGATCGAAGGCCAAGCTTTGCATAATGGCATTGAAGGCATCCGCGCCGGGAAGCGCCTTATCGGGCATAGCCGGAATGATGTTGTTTCCCGCTTCCATCGTGGCCTCGATGCGGATCGCGTTGACGATGTTGCGATAAAGGATCGGCATCATCCTATCCAATCGGGCCATCGCATCACTCTTGGACAGTAGAACGGGTTTCTTCTTCTTTGCCATGATATACCGTGATTCAGGCGTGGGGGAACGATGGCGACTTTAACCGGCACTTCGAAAGAAATGGAAGAACAAGCTCGCAATCTATCGGATGGCGAACTTACTGAACTGGCTTTCATGAACGATAGCCCGCAGGCACTGAAAGCCCGTGGCGAGCTTGCGCGCCGTTCTGCGGAGTCGGGAAAGGCGATGCTCTGCTGGGCAAAGGTCGCGGCCTGGGCCGGTATAGCGGCCGCTGTCCTTGCCGTGGTTGCCATCATCGTCACAATCGTGACAGCAACATAAAAGGCCGCCGCGAGGTTCGATGGGCATGGTCGGCGCTCCTGAGAATGTGGGATTTTGGGAACGCGGGAGCACATTCTTAATTTGTTCTCACGGGCGTGAGTCAATATGGGTCTGTCATTTACAACCTAGGGCGACTAAGCTCACAGCGATTCCCGCTTACGAGAGGCTATATCGTTGTCGTTCTTTAACGAGGTAAAGCTTGATCCGAAGGATATTATCGCTGAAGTCGAAGACCTAATTCGAACAATGCCGGATCTAGCTAATGGCTGGGACGACGCAGAAGCTGTCGACTGGCTGGGGCGAGCTCGGGCAATTTTAACTATCAGCCAACTCGGGGTTACGGCGGAGGCGATGATCGCAATCAACCAAGCTTCTTCCGTGGATATGAGGAGTTCATGGACTGGTAAAACCACCATTCGAGTCCTTTTAAACCAAGTGCGCCATAGCCTTCGCATGCAAACGGTCGGGCCGCTTGCCGTAGCAATAACAAAGGGCATGGTGTTCGATTACTTCGACGGCCTGAAGAAGATCATTGAGGAAGCTCGATCAGACATTCTTGTCGTTGATCCATACATGGATGCCGAGTTTGTTTCCCGCTATCTTCCATTCGTATCAAAGTCTACCGCGATCCGGCTTCTAGCAAGCAAGCACGTCGCAACCCTTGGCCCTGCCGCTGCTCTCTATGGCCAGCAAAGCCAGCTAAATGTTGAGGTTAGAAAGGCTTCATCCTTGCATGACAGGTTCATCTTCATTGATGGCAAGCGCGGATTCCAATCTGGTGCGTCGTTCCATCAAGGCGGCGTGAATGCGCCCACGACCCTCACCGAAGTTACCGACACGTTCGCTGCTGTCCGCGCGATATACGAAGATTTTTGGAGCAATAGCCAGCCCATAAAATAGCCCGCCGACGAAGATCGGCGAGCGTCGCGTTTAGATGAGGCGCCTCTTCCAGCTATCAATCATGGCGTTGACCTTCGGCTGCACCCGTCGCCGAGCGTCCGCGCGATCCACGCCTTCTAACAGTAACTGATCATATTCGGTCATCGTATGCCGAAGCACGTTCTGCATAATGATGCCTACAGCCATGCCAAGGGATGCACTTCTCCAATCCTTCTTTGCGATCTCGGCGACAAAGAAGGCGACGGCGAAATCGGGGCAGCCGGGATGCTTCTTCCGAATGTGCTTCTCGATCGTCGCAGGAGGGAAGCGCGTCACAGTGCATCTCGAAGTCGGTTCTGGACGGTGTAAAAGATCGCGCTGGCGAAGTAGTGCGATAGGTGGGACTCGTCACGCCCGTCCCATTCTTTCTGCGTCATCGCCCTGGCTTCGTCCATCGCTTCGGCAACCAATAGGCCGATGATGCCAACCATGAGGTCGTCGGCGTCTTTAGCGGACATTCCTTCGTATCTACTGGACATGATAGCTCCAAAAAGAAAAGGCCCGCCGTGATTGGCGGGCCTTATGGGTGCTCAGGCGTCCGGGTCGCGTTCCATAGCACTCACGATAATTTCGCGAAGCTCGCTCTTGGTTGCCTTCTGCAATCCAAGCCATGCCAATTGCGCGCGAAGGGACGGCTCGTAATCGCCCGTGTCATCGGTCAACGAAGCGAGTTCACGCCTCGCATCGGCCTGCCGGGCGAGGATTTCAGCCCTCTTAGCATCCAGCGGATCGAGGGTCACGCCTGATACCAAAAGCTTCAGTTCCGGGGAGAGCGGCATTATACGGCCTCCGAGTCCGGCGAGGGCGGCATGCTGTAAAGATATTCCTCGCTGTCGTCAGGGATCAAGCAAGCCCGCTTCACGCTTCCAAAGTCCTCCAGAACGGACTTAAGGCCAGCAATGTAAGCTTCCGCCTCCTCAACGCGCTGGCGAAGCTCATCTTCCGGCTCATCAACCTCAAGAAGGCCGTCTCCGAGGTCACGGGAGAATTCTGACATGCACCCATAGCATCCGGGATCACGAATTACGTCGTCGGGCCTATAGCGGTCGATCACCACTCCTGCACCGAGAGAGACATGAAGGGGCTTCGTGACGAAGAGCGCCCAAAGCTCCTTTTCCGTGAGCGTTGCGGCGGGAGCCGGGGTCGTGCTATTTTCAAGAGACATTGCGATTTCCTTCAGTGTTATCGCTGTGTGAGATTGAGGGGCGGCAAAGTTCGGCGACCAAACTTCGCTTTGCCGTTCCCATTCTTGAGGGGCTATTCGCCCTTCGCATCGACGCTAAGCAGGGTGTGCCGCGTCGGCTTCCGAAGCTCTGATCGAATGGCCTTTAGGCGTTCGATCTCGGCAAAGGATTTCTTCAAAGCTTCAACGTCGCCACGCGGCAAGTCGGCACTGACTTCGTGTGCGGCGTCGATGGCAGCTTCAATTTCCTGAAGCTTGTATTCGTTGATGAGGGCCGCGAGTTCCTTCGCGGCGTCGAGGAAGACGCCCATCATGCCCCTTGCTCTTTCGAGCGAGGTGAATGACCTTTCCCACGGCGCTTCCGTTTCGAACTTCTGCATTTCCTCGCCGAGATCGGTGCCGCTGACCTGGACGCCGTAAGCATCAAGGTTTTCCTCGAAGTCTAGATGGCGGCCTTCCATGAATGCATGGAACGGGGTCTGGACGTAGGCGGGCGGCGCGGCAGGCTGAAGCAGCTTTTCGCGCTCTTTCGCCTTAAGGCGTTCACGATGCTCACGGGTGCGTTCTGCTGGCGTCTTAACCATTTGAGCCTCATGTCGTTTCGTTACAATCTGCATGTAACGAAACGAAAGTAGGAAGTCAAGCGACTAGGCGCGGCGTCGTGACGTGCTGCTGCTCCAAGCAATCAATCGGCCAGATGCCGAGATCGCCGAGCACTTCGATAATCCGCGTGCGGAGATCGTCGGGCGCTGCCGGTTCGAACGTCCGGACGATGGCTTCGAGGCTGTCGAGAGCTGCATGGTAACTGTCGCTTCGGAAGTATGCAGGTGCTTGCATTTCGGTAGTGGTCCCCTGCTCGTGATTGAGCGGACTCTTTCTGATTCATGGCGTGGGATTTGGCAAGAAGAAATGCATGATAACATATTGATTAGATTGATCTAATCTTAAGTAAGCACTTACTTAAATGAAAATAAAAGCCCCTCACGCCGACGAAACGTGAGGGGCTTTCCGTGCCAGACGCAAAAGATTGGAAGCCGCTGCGTCCAGCGTTCTCGGTTTTTCCTCAACAAGCGGGAGAGAGGCCCGCCTGTTGTTCGATTTATAGCGAGATGGCCGAGCGAGCGCATACGATCGTGAGTGTCAGCAAGGAAAGGTGTGCACCAATGCCTTCAGGATTACATTTCCGAGCACAACGCGCTGCCCTTTTCCCTCATCCGGAGCGTCCACTAGATATCGTTCCAGTATGTCTCGCATCATCGTATCGGTGAAAGCTAGATTTTGAGGTGGGCAAACAAGGTTTACGCCTTTGGCTCCTGCGTATGTATTCGCCCAAAGAATGCCATCGCCGGTAGCCGCGATCACTGCGAGGATGACCTTGTCATCGTGAGACGCACGGACCAGTTGCGCTATCGTGAAGCCTCCTTCAGCCGAGCTCGCCGGCTCATCTTTGGCAAGGTCGTCAAGGGTGAGTTTCTTTTGGTCGGCTGCTGCGACCGGGCCGGACGAAATCAATAAAAGCGCAACGAAGGCCGCGAGGTGTAAATGCATGGTAGTCCTGAGGTGCGAGTGTATCGCTTGGTATGTTAGCAACCAAAGGCCTTGGCGACTACTCGAACCTTCGGTTCTCGCCTGCGCGCTTCGCTTGCCCGCTCACTACGTTCGCGAACCTATTTCAAACCATGTCACACATCATCTGGACCTGCGGGAATAGGACTTATTCCCCCTCGACCTGAACGACATATAAAAGCCGACACGAGGTCGGCGGTCGTTCAAGTCGAGGGGGATTTTCTGCGTCAAACAGGTGGTGAAGAGTTCTGGTCCGTTAGACCGGCTAGGCGGCTTCCATTTGCCTAGCAGCACTCCGATATCCTGCCCTTGCGGGCAAAGCGGTAAGCGCCACGCTCGACTTTCCTTCAATCGACACGTGACTGGACGTTGTGGTTGCTGATCCTGTCAGCGTTTCACATTGCGTCCATCTTTTATTGCATCCATTCCACGCGGTTTCCCGGTGCGGCGATAACCCGCTGAAGCGTCCGATGTTCTCCATCGGGGAGCCGGTCAGCATGATCTTCCGTTCGTCTCTGGCTGACTGATAGCGCCGGTCATGTTCCCGGCATCGCCCTCGCATCCAAGGCCAGTATGACCCTTGTGGAGCTAACGACACTCCGCAAGGGAGCCGCTTTCTGACTTGACGACATAGGATTTTTATCCTATAAACAATTCACTGTCTTGAAGCGGCAGTATCTCGTGGCCTCGGCAGAAAAGCACACTGTCGGGGCCATTATTATGTTATAGCGAAATTTCTGAGCAAGCGCTTCGATCCGCTACAAATCCAATGACCTCAACTTTACAGGAAATAATTCCTGAAGTGAATCCCTAAAATTCCGATATGGCGAGTCACTGAGAAGCGTTCCGGGTGCCGGACGAGGAAAGACGCGTCCGCGCGCACGAAACGCGCCGGAGACGCGCCATGAGTCAAGCAGCGGTGGTGAAGCTCTGCACAAGCCCTGCCGTTACGATCCAGATGCCGCCTTCGGTCGTGAACGTCCAATCCTTACAAGTCCACTTCCGGGCGTGCGTCTCGCCGAACGGCTGAAAATAGAACGGCTGATTTCCGCCCATGTTTTCGAAGAAGCCGGTGATTTCCTGCATCTGGTCGTAGGTCAGCGCGTTCCACGAGAGCGATACCGCCCGCTTGATATGATTGATGCCCTTCGGCGACGGCTGACTGTAACCGTCGCCGAAATCGGCTTCCCAAAGATTCACGGTCGGCTTGTGCGCCGTGCCGGGTGACGGTCCAACGGGCGGCTGAAAAGTAGGGATAGCCATCTCAGCGACTCCGGGTGTTGAGGAACGAGCCCGGACGTGCGGCAAGCCTCATCTGCTCTTGCACCATGCCCTTCAACTGCTGTTCCACCTGCTTGCCGACGCGGGCCGCAAGGTCGGCGTTCTGGTCCTGCGTTCCGCCGCTGGCATTCACGGTGACGTTCGTATTGATGTTCACGGGCGCGGCAGGCGCGGCGTTGCCGTTCGCGGCCACGAGGTCAGGCTTGCGGAGTGCCGGGGCGTTACCGACATAGCCGCCTTCGGCGTAGCCGGGCACCCGGCGATAGTTCATTGCATTGAGCGCCTGGACGCCGATGCGGCGGGTTGCCTCCTTCGTCATGACGTATTCGTCGCCGTGGACGATGCCCTTCGGCTCATACTTCCCGCCCGGTCCCGTCCACCCGCCACCGGAGAAGCCGAGCAGGGAACCGATGGCGCCGAAGAGACCGCCCCCGGCGCTACCCGTGCCGGTGAAGTTCTTCAGGTCAAACACCTTGTCGAGAAGGTTGTTCAAGATCGCATCGCCGATCTTGGCGAGAGCATTGGACAGGGCTTCTGCGCCGCTCCTACCGCTGGCGAGGTCGGTGATAAGCCCCCGCGTAACGTCGCGGGCGGTTCCAAGGGCCTCTTCTGCCGAGCGCCTTACGTTGTCCTGCTGCTCCTGAAGCTGCTCGGCTGCTGCGGTCGCGCGCCCATATGCCTGCGCCGCCGCATCGATCTGGGCGGCCATCTCCGGCGTTACAGTCTTATTCTGCTGCTGGGCAGCATTCATAAGCTGCTGCTTGGCTTGCGCTGTCGCCAGCGCTGCGCCGTAGTCGTCAATCAACGGGTTCAACCCGGCCTGCGCTGCCGTCACCGACTGAACGGCCTGGGTGCGAGACTGAAGCTCCTGAAGTTCGCGGGCGAAACTGTCGCTGCTACCCCCGCCACCGCCTGCGCGACGGTTCGGGCCGCTGGCACTGCCGGGTGCAGCGCTCGTGGGCGCAATGGGGTAATCGGCAAGCGACACGGGCTTGACCGCTTCCGCTGCCGGAAGCCGTGCGGTCCGCGGCGTGGCTGCGTTTGCCGTTGCGCCGGAACTATTAGCGAATGCCCGGATGCGGTCGGCGTTCAGCCCACCGTTATTGTTGGCAGGCAAACCGAAAGCTGCGTCAATGCGATCCTGCACCGCATCGGATTGCACGATTCGAAGCGAACCACCGAGATACGACTTCACCGTCGTATCGCCGGGAAGCGAGTTCACCAGCGCCTTGCCGACATTGCCAAGGCCGGTGATGTTGCCGAGCTCGTGAGCCCAATTGTTGAGGGTCGCAATACTATTCTGGACGGCAGTCGTTACCGCGTCGATCTGGGCAATCAGATTATCGACGTTGAATGTATTGATCGAAGCGGCAACGCCGTCAACTACAGCGCCGAACCGCTTCGAAGCCTCTGCGGAATGGTCGAAGCGCCCTGCCGCGTCGATAAGCACGTTCTGAAGGCGCACAAAGCTGCTCGAAATGGTCGTTTCCGAGCCGGCCACCTGCTGCTGAAGGGTCGGAAGACCGGCAAGGAATGCGCGGAAGAAGGCTTCGGACGAAACCTTGCCATCCTTCACAAGCCGGGTGAGGTTCGAAATCGAGCCGCCTGCTTCGGTCATGCCGGACGCGACTGCCTGAAGAATCGGGCGACCGGCATCAAGCAGGCTGTTGTATTCTTCAGCCTGAATCTTGCCGTTGCCGAGCGCCTGCGAAAGCTGAAGCAACGCGCCCGCGCTTTCGCCTGCCGACTGGCCGGAAACGCGCATTGCAAGCGACACGCCATCGGTGAACCTGAGCAAGTCCTTCTGATTTGCGCCCAAATCCTTCGCCGCGCCGGACGTGCGGCTATAGAGCGTGACAAGGGCTTCAAGGGGCGTGGCGTTCTTCTGAGCGGACGCGAAAAGCTGGTCGTAAACGCCCTTCAATTCCTTGCCAGCAAGGCCGGTCGTCTTGAGCTGATTCTGGATCTTGATCGAGCTGTCAATGAGATCCTTCGCGGCCTTCGCCGAGACGAGGCCGGCGAAGACGTTGCCAATGGAACTGAAGGTGCTGCGGATGCCGTTGCCAGCCTTCGCAAAGACGCTTTCCATGCGGTCGCTAGACTGCTTGGCGCGCTGCTCCATTGCCCGAAAGCGCCGGTCGGTCTGCTGCTGCGCCCGTTCGAAGTTGCGAAGATACCTTTCAAACTTGGCGTCGAAGGTAAGAAGAAGCTGCTGGCCATCATCTGCCATACGGGAAATCCTTATGCTGCTTCGGCTTCGTCAAAAAGCCGGTCATATTCTTCGGGAGGGAGGTCATGGATAGAGCGCTGGTTATCGTTCGCTGCTGCCCGGAAGACGGCCAGCGCGGACGCGATAGCGCCGTCGATATGGTTGCTGTGGCGGGCGCCCTTGTGCATCGTGGTCAATTCGCTGGCGCTGGTCGCGCGCTTCACCACGACGCTTTCGAAGTGATTGCGAAGGATCGGGTGCGCGCCGTGCCGGATGCGACGGCCGTTCACGACGCGCTCGAGATCGCAAATCGGGCCGTGCATGTGCTTGGCCGTCTGCGGAAGCTGAAGCACGTTGATGCCGTGATCCATGAGCTTCGACATGAGCGGCCCGGCAAGCGACGGATCGAAGATGACTTCGCGCACGTCATAGGTGCCGCAAATATCGATGATCCGATCGGCAATCACGTCGGGTTCGATCACCGGGCCGTCAATGACGTTCAACAGCTTGTCGTCGCGCCACCTGGGATAAGGAACCTGTTCGACCTTGGCCTTGTCATCCAGCCCTTCGGACGGCAGATAAAACCACGGGCGAAGCGAGATCCGGCCATCCTCATGACGGAACGCGGCAACAAGTGCGGTCAAGTCACCGGAGCGTGACAAGTCCACGCCAAGCCAGCACGGCAGGCTTTCGAGGTCGGCAGGATCGAAAGTCTTATCGTGTCCGGCGTCATAAACGGCCATATCAAACAGCGGGTCGCGGGAAGCTGCCTGCCACAAATTAAGGTGGAACTGTTGGAAGGCGAACCGTTCGGCAGGACGGTGTTCGGCCTCGCGCGCCATCGTGCGCAAGCCGCCGAGATCGGGGAAGCCGTGGGCAAGGCCGGGATTGACCTTGTGCCAAACGGCTTCATCGCGCCAGTCGTCGCCGGGTTCGGCTTCGAAGATGATCGGTAGAAACGACGGGTCATCAATCTCGCCGGTCGCGACCTTCCGGGCGTAATCGTAGAGCTCGAAACCGATGTTATCCTGTCCACGGCCTGCGGTCGTGGCGATAATCATGAGGGTGTCGGGCACCTTTGCCATGCCGGACTTGAGCGCTTCCCAAAGGTCGCGGCCCTTCCAAGCATGGATTTCATCGACAAGCACAAAGCTGGGCGTCTTGCCGTGCTGGGCAGCGCCGTCGCTCGAAACGGCGAGCAATTCCGCTTTGTTATGCTTGTAAACGATCTTCTTGGCGCTGTTATGGGCGTCATAGATGCGGGTAGCAGCAACAAGGCGCTTGTCTTCACGCAAGATGTTCGCGGCTTCCTTGAAGCCAATACCGGCCTGTTCGCGGTCGGACGCGGCAAAGATCGCCTGTCCTGCCGGGCGTGCTTCCGGGCCAATGGTGTGCAAAAGCCCCCAACCTGCCGCGAGGCTCGTCTTGCGACTGCCACGGGGAAGCATGACGAATGCGGTTCGCACCTTACGGGAACCGTCCGGGTTGCGCGGGCCGTGAATGCCCCTCGTCATGCGTTCCTGAAAGTCGTAGATCTGAAAACGGCCCTTCGGGGCGTTGCTGGCCGGGTGTCGCAAGGCGCGAAGGAACTGCACGGCGCGTTCGCCGTCGCCGTTAGTATCTTCGATAACCGAGCCATCATAAATCCAGTGCGGGAATGCGCTCTTAGACATGGGCGCGGTTCCTGCCGATCATCAACGGATTGTCGTCTTCGTCATCGTCGGTCGCTGCACTGCCAACACGGGCGCGTGAGGTCGGCGTCAGGCCGTATTCTGCGGCAAGCTGCCGCGCGGCCTGCATATATCGGATTTGCAATCCGCCAAGCTTCAGGTCCGGAAGGGCCGGCGCGCCGTTTGGCAACGTCGCGGTGCTCATGTGTTCGGCGATCTGTTGCGCCGCGCCCGCCGCGCTGCAATAGGCTTCCACGCCCGCAAGATCGGCCCGCGTGATGATGCGCCGGGCGATAAGCTGCGGCATAACGCGCTTCCATTCGGCCTTTGCGTGCGCGGACAGGTAGGCCGGGGGCTTGGGTGCCTTCGTCAGTGCTTCCGCGTCGGACTTCAGGGCAGGCTTGATGCCTCGCAAGTGCGTCACTTCAGCGCCTCGCCGCGAAGTTCGAGCGCATCGCGCCTGCCAAGTTCCTTAATTTCCTTGAGACCGTAGGGCTTGCCGTCATAGGTCACGCGGTCGGCAGTCGTGATGCCAGGGCGATAGCGGACGCGAAAAATCACGGTGCCGGTTTCCGCCTCGCCGTAGCCGGTGAAGAATTCGCTCGCCGTCTGCTGAAGGACTTCGGCCCATACGGTCGCGATCGGCGCCCATGCCTTCCGCGCATCACCGGACGGTGACACGGCTTCCGTTTCGCGCTCAATGGTGATGCGGCGATCCATGTTTCCAATATTGAGCATCAGACAATCCACCGAATAAAGGCTTCAACGGAAAGGACGCCGTGCCCGTAGGCCGGGTCAGGGTCGCGCGGGAAGGTCGAGCGCGTGACGCGGAAATGATCGCAGTCGCACCCCTTAAAATTCAGGGGCTTGTCGAGCGCTGCGGTTACCGCGCCCGCGATTTCCTTCGCCGCGTCCTGCCCGGCGTCCAGCGTCCAAATATGAAGGTCGAGGTAAACCCATGCCGTGCGCTGGCTGCGGTAGTCGTGGCCGTGCAAGGCGGTGTTGCCGTCGCTCATGATGATGCACGGCATCTTGTCGGGCCGGGTGCTGCCGGAACGGATATTGCCGGCGGGCACGAGCGCAAGCACGCCCGGCGCATCCACGAGCGCGCCGCGAATTGCGGTCTGAAGGGCTAAGGTCGGTTCAATCACTTGCGGTTCCACTCCTTGCGAGCGGCGCGGCCATAGGCGCTTGCGGTGGAACGCGTCACCTTGTCCCTAAGCAGGCGGTAACCGGGGAAGAAGAACGGCTGCGCTTCTGCCTGCGAGGTTCCATGCTCGACAAGATGGGCATACCGAACGTCCGCATTGCCGGCGGTGACGACCACCTGATTTTCACCGACCACGCGGGAGCCGCCCGGCTGCGAATAAGGCGGGGTCGTGTGGCCGGGCAGCGTCACGGCGATGCTGTCGGCAAGTGCGCCGGTATCTTCCGGCGCAAGCTGCCGCTGCACGTCGGCGACGTTGTTCGCGCCCTTGATAAGCTGCTTCATGGCCGCTTCTTTCGCGGCCAGCTTCACCCGCTCCATCGCGGCAATCGTCTCTTTCAAGCCGTTACTCGCCATCGGTGAACCACTTTTCGCGGTAGCTATCGAGGATCGAGATCACGCCCTGCGGTGCCATATCGACGGAAAGGCCATAGGTCGCGAGGCTGCGCACCTCGTAATAGAAGGAAACGAGCTTCAAAATCGCGATTTTCACATCTGCCGGAACGGGGTCGAGATCGGCAATCGGCTTGCCGATATAATTCCCGCACCACGTCTCTGCGGCCTCAAGATACAGGGAAATAAGCTCATCTTCGGCGGTTCCATCCACCTTCATATGAGCCTTGGTGAGTTCAAGACTTACTGCGGTCATGCGTCATTCCCTGAAAAAGTTATATTCGGTGTCTCTTGTGCGGTGCTCCCCGCGCCGGTCCCCTCGAAAGGTCCAAAAATGGAGACCACCCCCGGCTTAGGCCGATGGGCGCGCTTGCCGGTATTGCTGGGCGGCGTGCTCAATGCCTCCTCAAGCGTCCAGCCGAACTTCAGGCGCGTGCGGACAGTGCCTTTCGCAATGCCGTATTCGTCGGCCCATTGGTCCATGGACTGCCCTTTTCCGAACGCTTCATGCACTACAGCAGGCTTTCGGAGCTTGGCAGGAGCCGAGTGGTTGAACCGGGTCGCCGAGACATTCCGCCTCAACCACTGTCCAACACGCTTGTCCTGCTGCGGCTTCAACCCAAGGCGAGCATAGGCGCGCTGCCGGATGGCTGCGCATTCGGCTGCGAATTCTTCCTTGTCGATCTGGCGGGCGCGTTCGGTGGGGGTCATGGACTAGAACGTCACCACCTCAACCGGCATGTCTTCATCCGGCATAAGGTGAATGAGAACGCCAGTGACTTCCGGCACGGCGAACGGCTTCAGGTCGAATTCCTGCGTGACGAAATAGAGATCGGTGTCGGGTGCCGGCACGGGATCATCATGAAAGCTATAGTGAATGCGAATGCCTGACTGGTTAGACTTCGATTGAATGAACCGAGCCGCATCGACTTCCGTCCAAACGCCCGGCTGAAGGGTGATTTTTCGCATTAGAGGTTCCTTTCCAACCGCTGCTTGATTGAGTTGTGGCAAGGAGCACAAAGGGGCTGCCAATTGGCGCGATGCCAGAACAGGCGCTGGTCGCCACGATGCGGGATGATGTGATCCACGACGGTTGCAAGGCGGGTGATGCCGTGATTGCTGCACTCCCGGCAATGTGGGTGCGTGGCGAGGTAGTCGGCACGAGCCTTGCGCCATTCATGGTTATAGCCGCGCGCACGGGCCGAAGGACGCCGTGCATCATGACGCGCACCACGCTCCTGCCGGGCCTTCTTCTGACAAGCGCAAAGCTCGCCGTGAGGCACGACGTTTCCACATGAACAGATGCGAGGCGGCAAGCTCATGATTACCACAACAGAACGATGTCGCTGGCCGTGGTTCCGCTCGCGTGGATGCGCTTGGCCCTCGCAAGGAGGAAGGGAAGCAAGTTCGGATTCTTAAGCGTGACCGTCTCGCCGTTCTGCGCGGTAATCCGCACGTCGCCCGGCGTTCCAAGCCAGATGAGGCTCGGAGCAACCGACAAGTCGTTGTCATTGTCCGGGGTGATCGCAAGAGCGTTGTCGAAAGTGCCAGGGTGAGGGCGGGCATACTGTTCGAAGGGGTCGATCATTCTCAGTTTCCTTGTGAGATCTTCGCCTTGAGGGCGCGAAGCCCGGCGCGGTCAAATTCAGGGTCGAGGCCAAGCGCTTCGTTCCGCGCTGCCTGTTCGGGGTCGGGCTGCGTCCCGCCACTGCCGAACCTGCCGACATAGGCTTCGGTGATTTCGGTCGGGGTAGCGTTCCACGCGGCTTCCGGCGTCCAGCCGAGTGCGCCGGTCGCCCTGCGATAGAGCGTCCGGTAGACCTCCAACCATGGCATAAGCTTGTCGGTGCCGGTCGAAGGCGGGGCCTTCGGATCGGATTCGAGCGTGAACATGGACAGGAGATCGGCGAGCGGCTGTTGCACGGCCATAAAGAAGGGGAAGAGCGGCTTTCCCGAGAGAGAGGACAGGAAAGCCGCTGCACTCTGCCGGTCGGAACAGGCCGTCAGAATGATTTCGGAAAGCACGGTCATGTTGAAGTCGAACGGCGCGCGGAACAGCGCCGGGAAGCCGTGACGAGCCTCAAGCGTAGTAGCGGCCCGCAAGGTAGGGCGAAGCGTCACGGTGTTGCCGCCGTGCGCGATCGTCACTTCCTCATATGCGGGCCGCTGAAGGTTCATGATTAGGCCGTCGCCATCTTCAGCTTGCGGAAGACATCGGTGCGGACGACGCCAGCGCCGACACGACGGCGAGCATGAAAGCGGATCATGCCTTCCGTCGCGAGCAGATAGGGGTTCGGGCGAACCTGAAGCTCGATACGGTCATAGATGCGATAACCGTTCTTGAAGTCGCCGAAGATGATCGGGAAGGCGTTCGCGGCCACGTCCGGCATGTCGATAAGCTCGACAACGGGGCGACCAAGGATCGTTTCGGGCTGACCGGCCTGATAGGACGGCTGCCACAGATAGTTGCCGTTACCGTCCTTCAGGGTGCGGATGACGGCAAGGGTGGTGCCGTTCATGGCCCACGTTCCCCGGTTCCGGTAGACGCCCGGCAGGGAATACATGAGCTTGATAAGGGCGTCGGCGGAGAGGTTCGTCGCGTGGCCATTCAGGCTGTTGGTGATGCCAGCTTCGGTCATGAAGCCCTTCGGCTCGACTGCGGTGCTGCCGTTGACGAATGCCAGCCCTTCCTTCGCACCGAAGTCTTCGGCGAGCGCGAGGCGGATTTCGGCTTCAACGTCATGGCTGGCGTCTTCCATCAGCCAGTTGCCGACATCAACATGCGTGGTCGCTTCCTTGACGGAAAATTCCATCTGGTCGAACGTCGGTTCGGATGCTTCGGAAACCACGGCCTCGCCCTTCCACTTCGCATTCGTGATGGTCAGGCGCTTCGGCAGGATGACGGTATGCGAGCCGGTCGAACGAACGTCGGCGATGCCGCGAACCGGCGAGAATTCGACAAGGTTGCGGATGAATTCGCCGCTGGTCTCTTCCGGGGCGAGGACATAGCCAGGTGCATCGTTAGCGACGGTCAGGGCCTTGCGATCAAGCTCGCCGCCGCGAAGGTAATCGCCGAACGCCTTCCGCTCGGGAGCGTTGTCATTGGCCGCTGCCGGGTGATTGTTGTTCGCAGCAGTCGGGCGATTGAGCTTCGCCTTGATCGTTGCAACGTCGGCCTTGAGGGCCTTCAGGTCTTCCGGCGAAATTACCGGATCGTTCTTCACTTCAAGTTCTGCTTCATTTTCCAAGGTGGTTTCCTTCTGGTCTGCCGTGCCATCGGCGGCCTTTACTGACGTGATTTGCGCGCCGGGATGGCTCGGGACGGCGACAACTGAGATTTCGTGAAGGTCGAGGGCGGTAATCGTGCGCCCGCGCTGGCGGGGCTTTGCTAACTTCGTGCGAAAGCCGATGGATAGACCGGACACTGCCTTGGTGCGGATCATGGCCCGGACTTCGCGGGCGCGTTCAACGTCGTCCACGAGCAAGCGGCCCTTTACGGTGAGGCCGTCCGGGGTTTCTTCGATCTGGTCCCAAACGCCAATAACCTGTCCCTGATCGTGGGCGAACAGCATCGGCAGGACTTCCGGCGAGGCGAACGCGCCCTTTTCGATCACGTCGCCGACGCGATCCGGCGAACCGAACGGCCATGCAATGCCGGTGATGGTGCCGGCGTCATCAACCGTGAGCGCGGCCTTGAATTCGAGGTGTTCGCTCATTCGGCGTCGTCTTCGCAGCCGGCGCGGATTGATGCGGCGAGATCGCCGGACGCAGCGGCCTGTCGCTTTTCGTCGGTGTCCTCTTCAGTGCCGAGGAACAGCGCCGTGATGACGCCGAGGGCGACAAGGAAGCTTTCGGTAAGCGGGCGGCCGATGGAATAGACCTTCACAAGTCGCTCGGCGTCGGCGGGTGAAGCGCCACCACCGACAAGGCCGAGCCGGATAATTTCGGTCAGGTCGGAGAATGAAAAGTCATGGTTCTGGAACCGGCGAAAAAGCGCGCCGATCGGCTGGCCGGTCTTGTGCTCAAGTTCTTCGATAAGTTCGCGGGTAGGGAAGGCGAAGGTCTTTTCGCCGTCGCCGAAGAAGGCGCGGTGTTCGGTCATGCGGGTTCCTTCGCCGTCGCCGTGGTCGGCGCGGCGTTGCTGGTCGTGTGCGGGTTCATGAGTTCGTCGCCACCCGGAAGAGGCGGCATATTCTGCATCGCGCGGACTTCGTTCGGCGTGTAGACGCGTGCCGCGATCAGCTTGCCGTAGATTTCGGCGCGGCCTGCGGCGTCGGTGCGCTGCAATCCGTCAATGACGAATTCGAAGTAGTGGTCGTCCTGTTCTTCTTCCGTGAGAAGAACGGTCGCATAAGCTTCCTGCCAGCGATCAAGCCAAGGCTGAAGGCAAAGCTGAAGGAAGGTCGCGCCCATCTGTTCGGCATTGCTCCAGGTCGCCCGGTCAAGCTGGAACAGCATGTGTGGCGGGACGCCGAAGATGCGGGCGATTTCGTTGACCTGTTCCTTCCGATGCTCAAGGAACTGCGCATCGGTCGAGGTAATGGCGGGCTGCGCAAGCTGCCAACCGGGAGGCAAGATCAGCGGGGCGTTCGGGTCATCCTTCCAACGGCGATAGTCACTGCGGACATTCTTCAGCTTGTTCGCGCCGCTATCGTTGTCCGGTAGCGCATCGGTCGTGATGACAGCCGACGGGCGCGCGCCGGAACCGAAGAACTGCGAAAGGTGCCGTTCCAGAACAGCGGCGTTACCAATAGCTTCCTTCCCGCGCGTGACCGGTGAAACGCCGTCGAAAGCCGGAACGTGAAGGATTTCGGTGTGGCCGTAAATCTTGATGCCGTCCGGGTCGGCAACGCGATAGGTCGGAAAGCCGGTGATATCGTCTTCTTCAATGGTCACGCGGCCCGGCTTGATGCGATAAAGCTCAAACGGGCGTCCGTCGTCGTGGCGATGGATGCGGGCGAAACCGCCGCCATGAATAAGAGCGTCACGCGTCAGAAGCAGGCGCAAGCGTCCAGCGCCGAGCGCGTCGTTTGCCCGCTTGTGAACGATGCGATAGGCGGCATGGTCCTTGGCCTCTTCCTTGCTGTCTGCGGTTTCCCGATAGAGCTTGCAAGGAAGAGATCCGATGTTCTCGGAGATCAACCGGATAGCCTGAAGCACAGCCGGAACATAAAGCGCCGTCTGTCCGCCGATGTTCACGCCAGAGTAAGTAGGGCGGATGCCGATCAAGTCAGCGAATTCAGGACTGTTGAGCGAGTATGCCTTCTGTTCTACCGGAAAGCCGAGCGCCTTCTTCGCACTTGAAACAACTCCGGCAAAATTCATGCAGTCCGTCCTCAATTAACTTGAGACGGATTCTCTCACATTAGGAATCTCTTGTGAATCCCTCCATTAAGAATAAATACCTATACTCGGATAATATTCCTAAATGGTAGCAAGGTTCGTGAATCCTGTGAATTGTATGGGAAGATTAACCGCGCCCATTGCGCGAATCGGCGGGCACATTGCTAACTAGGCGGTGGCCTTGCACGCCACCGCCCTATCATCAACCCAGCCTTAGGACGGCTTGAGCAATGAATGCAACTGAAGTCTAGCCCGATCACGAGTCGGGTCAACCCGGTCCTGAGGCCATACAAGGAAATTCCTTATGGCCACGTATTGCATATCCTTCCGCATTGCCGACCAGATCGCGAATGGGCGATCCTACAACGAACGACGCCAGTCCCTTATCGATTCCGCGACAGCTTCTGACGGCGGATATTGGGACAGCACAACCTCGTTCATCTTAGTGGAATCGCCGCTTCATACTGTCGAGTTCGCGAAATCTGTTTGCTCTGGGCTTAGCCGTGAGCACGACACTGCGGTTGTCTTCGATCCGGGTGACATGTCCATGTGTTATTTTGGCCAAGTTCCCACAAAAGAAGTGTTGAAATCCTTCTTCGTCGCTCCGACCGCGATTTAAGAGGACGTTCGCCCTCGCCTAGTTGTGGCGAGGGCGAACTTCAAATGATGCTTCGAACCTTATCCATCTGGACTGCTATTTCGAGTAGGCGTAGATCGCTACCACCGTAATCATCTGCGGACGATCCGGACGAGCGCCCGGTGATGTAGAGCGCGGCCTTTTCAGAGACGCCAGCGAATAGCGCATCTTCGAACAGGTGCCGGAACCCGTGGTTCGGCGGTGGCATGTCCTCGCGATCCGGAAAGACCTTCTCTTTGATCCATTCGCGAATGCGCTGGTCTTCGTTCTTGCCACCGGGGAAGAGCTTACCGTCAGGCTGGGCTTTCATCCAATCAATGAAGCCTTCTTTTATGAGTGCCCGGTGAACAGGAACCTTTCGGCCCTTGTGTGTCTTCGTGTCCCTGCCGTCGCCGACACGGATATGGAAAAACCAATGGCCTTCCAGTTCGCTTATGTCTGCCTTCTCAAGAACGGTGATTTCATTCACCCGCGCGCCGGTGTGCGCAATGATCCAAGGTATCCAGCGGTTGCTTGCGCGGGTCGCGGTGCGGGCGCTCGTCAGAAGGTGCCGGGCATCCTTCAGGCTATAAGTGCGGTCGGCGCTATCGCCCTTCTCATGGGTCGGCATTTCGAGGAAGTCGAAGGGCGTTCCTTTCGGTGTCATCGGGAAAAGCTTGCCCCTGCATTGATCCTGCCCCCATCCAAGGATTGCCCGGATCGTCGCCAGTTTGTCGCCGATGGTCTTTCTTGAAAGCTGACCTTCCGAGAGCATGGCGTTGCGCCACGCTTCGCCTTCCTCAAGCGTCACAGTCGCAATCTTCTTGCTGCGGCGATGATGTTCGAAGTCGCGAACCGTGTTCCGGTATTTGATGAGCGTCGACGCGGATTTCTGCCGCCCGCCCAATCCCATAGCCGTAAGCCGTTCCTTTTCTTGGATTACCTGCTCGAATGTCAGGGCGTTGAATTCAGCGTCCGTAACTTCGGCTGCAATCTCGTCTTGCTCTACGGCAGCGGCAAGCATGGGGTTTTCGGGCTTGCCGGTAAAATCACCTTCGTCACGTTCGGCGACACGGGCGAGGGCTTCCAGTTCCGACACACAGAGGGCACGGGCGAGCGTTCGCCATTCCGAGGAACCTTTGACGACGGTCGTGTTGCCTAGGCGTCTGTAGCGCTCAATACGTTTTCCGACGAGCGGTTCGAGCGCGTCGTCATTGAGGTTTCCAGCTATGCCAGCACGCAAGAGTTCAACAAGGACGTCATCCACAAGCCCGCTTGCGTGCCGATCGTCCATGTTCCGAAGTTCAGTATCGAAGGCGATCCGCTCATTGTAGTTCCGAAGCGCGATTTGATCGACAGGCAGCGGGTAGCGGCCGGGCGTGATGGCCTCGCCCTTCGATACCTGGGCCTTGCGTTCGGCGACTGCAATCCGCGCCTGTAGTTCCGCGACAGCGGTGTGAAGCTGCGCAAGCGCCGTCCTGCGGTCAGGGCCGAGCGGCGATCTAAGTTCGATCTTATTTTCGAGAAAAGGCCGAAGGTCTTTTGGAATCACGATGCGGGCAAAATAGCGGCCATCACGATTGAGCAGGTATTTCGGATTCTTTGACATTCCCAACTTCCATTTTGTTACATGTTTTGTAACAGAAAGTTGGCCGAAACCCCAAGAAAATCAGCTTCTTCAGCTTTTCCAGGGGCAAGCGATGGTCGGAGTGGAGAGATTCGAACTCCCGACCCTCTGGTCCCAAACCAGATGCGCTACCAGACTGCGCTACACTCCGTGCCGTGAATGGCAGGGGAGATACACGGTTCACTTCGCCGTCGCAACCCATAAATCCAGCTCTGGCCGAAGATTCCTCGCCGGACCTGTGGATGCAAGACCGAAAAATCTTGATAGGTCGCCAGTCTGCTTGCCGGGCGCACGAGTCCATCCGACTGGCGCAATTGGACGTCAGGACAAGGCTGCCTCAGCCGTGGGCGATCAGGCCGATATATTGAGCGTAGCTGATGGCAACGTAGAAGAACGCCGTGATGCTCGCGCCAATCACAATGGCATTGAACTCCGCCGAACGTTTGATCATGAATGCAAATCCACTGAAAGCGATTGAGCCGTAAACTAGTGCCGAGGGCTGGCAGCGGCAATCGGGTTGTGATCAAAACATGAGACAATCGGTAATATTGCGCAATCCGGGTGGAAATCCGAGGGTTTCAAGAGACGGCTGCCGCCATGTCCGTCGATATCCTTGTTTCCCAAACGCGTCGGCTCATTATGGAGTCGTCAGCAGCGTCAAACACCGCCTTTTTTCTTGAAAAAGCGGGGATTCGCGGCTAAGCAAAATTCATCTCTTTGCGTTATCTTCAACGATGATGCAAAAGGCCCGGCACGGGTCGGCAACGAGATTGAGACCATGAAAGGCGGGCGCTGCCCGCATAGTCGGAGACGCTGCAGTCATGTCTGCCAAGATCTATCGTCCAGCCAAGACCGCCATGCAGTCCGGCAAGGCCAAGACTCATCTCTGGGTGCTTGAGTTCGATCAGGAGTCGCCGCGCAAGATCGATCCGATCATGGGCTATACCTCCTCCGGCGATATGCGCCAGCAGGTGAAGCTCACCTTCGAATCGCAGGAACTCGCCGAAGCCTATGCCCAGCGCAACGGCATCGAATACCGCGTCATCGCGCCGAAGGACCCGACACGCCAGGTTGTCGCCTATCCCGACAATTTCCGCTATACCCGCACGCAGCCCTGGACGCATTGAGATTTCTCGTCCAGATATGCCGCATCCGGTCGCGCTCACGAGACGCGGCCGCCGGACGGCCCCTTAGCTCAGCTGGATAGAGCACCTGCCTTCTAAGCAGGTTGTCGCAGGTTCGATTCCTGCAGGGGTCGCCATTTTTCAAGTGTCCATCCATGCAGCATGCCTTTCGCCAAACAGGTAGAGCGGCTTCCGTAAAACGAAGCTGCTGGGCCGTAGACCGTCTATCCGATTGGAACATGCATTTACGGCCATGTCTTCGGGCGACATGATTATCAACGAAAACTATGTAGGTGTCGCGAAAGATGGGTGTCCGCATCGTGCTCATAGGCTTCCCGGGCGTTGGCAAGTTGACCATCGCGAAAGAGTTGAGCGCCATGGTTTCGGCAAAAATTGTCGACAACCACCGGGTCAACAACCCGATTCTGCGTCTGCCGGATGAGGATGGAACGGCCCCGCTTCCAAAGGGAATATGGGAGTTTACAGGTCGAGTTCGACAAACCGTCCTTGATGCAATCACCGCTTACGCGCCGTCCGCCAATTTCATTCTCACGCATGCCGGCTTGGATGGTGATGAGCGGAGCCTTCGTACCTTTCAACAGATCGCCGGTGCTGCCGAAGGCTGCGACGCCGTTTTGGTGCCGGTGCGATTGCTGCGATGAAGAGGAGCTGGCTAGCCGGGTTTCGAACCCCGAGCGACGCCAAAGGTTGAAATTCACGGATGTGGCAGCCTCGAGGGAACGCAGTCGGAGGGCGGGGGTTTTCGATCCACTCCACCCAAACACATTGGTGCTCGACGTCACTTCCGCATCACCGGGAAAAACGGCCAACACGATCCGAGAGCATATTCTAAAGGTCCTTGGCGACCTGTCAGCCTGAAATTCGTCGGAGTTGATTCTATTCGCGCTACGATCGTCGATACGCCTGATGGCGGGAGGTGAGGCGTTCTGACGAGCTATCGGTTTACGCAAAGCCGGCCCGAAAGGCCGGCTGACGCCTGCCGAAAAATCGCAGCGCGCGGATGGGGCTCCCTCATCCGCGCGCCGAAGTAGCCGACTTTTGCGGCCAGCGTGTTGTGGCGATCGGACGACCGCCACAACACTATCGTTACAGGAGAAAATCGCCTGCCCCCAGGTGGACGAGGCCCTTCAGCTGAACCTCGAAGTCATGAATGCCGTCGCCGTTCGTGTCGGCCTGGATAACGGTAACATCGCTCGCGGATCCGGCTTGGTCGTCATAGTGCCAAGCGAGCGCGCCAGCCTTGTGATCGAACAAGGCATTCTCCTGTGCCTGGAAATGGAAGGTACCATTGCCCGCCGCAGAGCCATTCGCATCGATCGCCGAGATGTCGATCTTATCGACGCCGTGCTGGAAGTCGGTGATGACGTCGCGGTTCAAGCCGGACCCGGTTTCCGTCGGTGCCTTCAAGATAAACGTATCCTCACCGATGCCACCGGTCATAATGTCCTTTCCGGCACCACCAATGAGGACATCATTGCCGGCGCCGCCGTCCAGCTTGTCCGCGCCAGCCCCGCCAGTGAGAACGTTGCCGCCGCCGTTGCCGCCGGTCAGTACGTCGTTGTAGCTTGAGCCGGTCAAGTTTTCGATGCCGGCGATCTTGTCGCCGGTCGCCTGACCGCCCGATGCGGCCTTAGTCGCCAAGTTGACGTTGACCGCGTCGGAGCCCGCATAGCTGGCCGTGTCATTGCCAGTACCGCCGTCGAGCACGTCCGCGCCGGCCCCGCCCTTCAACACGTCACTACCGCCGAGTCCCTTGAAGGTTTCGTTGCCGCCGTTGGACTGGCCGGTGTGCGGCAGGATGTCGTTACCGTTGGTGCCGATGAATTCCTTTGTCGGCGCCGTTGGCGTTGTCGGTTGCGTCGGCGTGGTCGGCGTTGYCGGATTCGTCGGCGTGGTTGGCGTTGTCGGTTGCGTCGGCGTGGTTGGCGTTCCCGGTGTCGCACTGGAGCCCGATTCGTAGGCACCCATATCGACAGTTCCAACGACGCGAGCGTGGCCGTCCAGATCGACCGAGCCGACGCCGTACTTGGCGGTTCCGCCGTCGATCGCTGCCGAGCCGGAGCCGAGGTGGAAGTTGTCGCTCGCTGCTCCCAGGAATTTCGGGTCGACGCCGAGCTTGTTGCCGTTCGCCGTGCTCGGCATAGCGTTGCCGCCGTCGGTCCTGACCGAGGCCTGGCCGGCCGTGCCGTTGTAGGTGTCGTTGTTGGCCCAGACGACGTTGGCGTTGGTATAGCCGCCGTACGACGTGTTATCGACCGCAGTGTTGTTCTTGTTCACCGACGGGTCGGCTACGGCGATGTTGTTGATCCAGGTGTTGTTGCTCGACTGCGCGTTGCTGAGTTCGCCGCGCCAGGTGCCGTCGTTCAGCAGGTCCTGATTGTTGTGGTATGCGGTGTTGTTTTTCACCGTGACGGAGTCGCTCCAGGTAACTTGGATGCCTTTGCTGCCGTTCTCATAGACGAGGTTGTTGTCGACCAGGGTCTTAAACGTGTAGTTCGGATGACCGCTCGTCTGCGTGCTCTGGAAATCGTCGATGATGATGCCGTTGCCATCGGTGTGCGCACCCGACTTCGTGACGTTGTCGTGCGAAATGTTGTTCCGGATGATGTTGCGGAAGCTGCCATCGTCCGGCGCCCCGGTGATATTCCGGTTCTGGTAGAGAGAGATGCCTGAAAACCAGCCAGAACTCGCATTTTTGTAAGTCTCGTTCCCTTCGATCGTGATGAAGTCGGATCCGGCGAAGGCGATGCCGGACGCACCGTTGTCGTGGGAAACGTTATTGGCGATCCTCACATGGTGGACGCCATCACCAACAATGCCGTGCGAAGCGCTCCCGTAGACCTCGAAGCCCTCGACCGCCACATAGTTAGCAGTGATGTTAATACCATTTGCGCCGCCCGACGCTGAGTGGATCACCGCTCCACCCGGTACCTCCGACCGCAAGGTAATGTAGCCGGCGGCGGAACCATCCTTGTACATGTTCACCGACTCATTATAGACGCCGGCGCGCACCACAACCTCGTCGCCGGGCTTTAGGTCCGACGCCATCGCGTCGCTGATCGTGTGAAAAGGAGACGTGGCACTGCCGTTACCGCCGCCGCTGCTGCTCGAAGCTACGTAGTATGTCGTCATGGTCTTGTTCCTCAACCTTAGCGTTGTCTTTGCCGGTTACTATTTTTAGTTAATCAGGCGTTACGGCGGCGGGTTATAGGGCGACATTCTGGAAGGCGCAACAGCAACGCGACAGTAAGTGCTTGAGAAACATAGCCATATTGCTGCCACATTATCCCGATCACTCCGAAGTTACATTTTGAAATATTTGCGGAAATTCGAGTCGCCCAAATTACGGCAGTATAAAGGTCCCGCATGCCGAGAATTATTCTTTCTGCAACTATAGCGAAACGCATCCATTGAAAACATTAGAAAAATCCAGGGGGGCGTGACTGGATTCCTCTCGCCTAAGGCGGAATCGACATTTTTTGTGATTTTCGCAATTTTGGGCAGCGTCGCCTTACCAATTCGTACTGATCGAGATGGTAATGGGGGCATGACCGTAGCTGATTCGACCAAACCCATTGCGCAGCATTTCAAGCGCCACCGCCGCGAATATGCCTCGGTACCCATCGCTCATACCCTTGCCCTCTAGCAGCCGGGCGACAAATCGAAGACGTTCCTCCGTGACTGAAGTCTCTCTCCACGGCATGAGAAACACGAAAGCAGTCATCGTCTCGCTACCTCCTCACATCATCTCTCAGTCGACTTCTCGGATATCGCGCAATGACCGCAGCGGGTGCAATCTGGCCAATTGCGTTGCGGGGAAAAGGCTGCTTTGCAACGACACGGTAAAGGTTGCCAGCAGATTGCGGCAGGTGAACATGAGGATATCGATGACAGCCAGCTAACGGTCTGCGATGCGCGGTGACGTCAATCCGCACGCCACGGACCAGACGGCCAGCCCGACGTGCCCCCCGACAACTGGCCAAAACGCGATGCCGGAAATGCCGTGACGGAGCCAGGAAAATGCCAGGATTGCGGTGACGGCAACATTGTAGAGAAGCATTGCCGATACCAGTCCTCTGACGGCCCTGCCTCCCGCTTCGTGCCGCCCAAGCCAGCAGGCGACGGCCAAGGCGAGCACTGCCGCACCGGCGACACGGGCGACGGTCATGTCGACAGGGGTATCTGGCGCTGCTCCGAGCAGCACTTCAATCAGAAGAGCGGGTACGAGCAGTAACGCCAGGCCCGTGGCTGCTTCAACCACGCCCGTCACCGAAAGCAGGAGCTTGGAATTCGCTCGCATGGTTTCAGGCATGTCGCCTCCTTGAACATCTCGGCGCTTGCGTCGGAGACCCACGGAGTGGGCCTCGTTCGCTTCTACTGGTCGAGTTTGAAAGTCAGCCCGTTGATCTTGCCGGTGAACTTGAACGGAGCGTCGTACCGATACTCGACCATGGCGACCCCGGTGCGCGTATCCTGCCCGACGTCGAAGCTTTCATCCTCCGGAAAGGTGACCGGGATCGTGTGTTCGACCGAGTTCGTCGCCACGTCCTTGCCGTCCACCGACAGCACGCCTGTGCCACCTTTTCCCAGGCCTGGACCATCGGACTTGAACGTGAAGACGATCTCGTGTTTGCCGGGTTCCAGTTCCGGCCCTTCCCACATGGTGCGCTTCAGGTCGAGAAGGTTGTAGAGAAACACGACCCTGCCTCGCCCGACGCCGAAGTCGCCCTTGCTGAGGAACAAGCCGTAGCCGCCGAACCGGCCGCCCTCGGTGACGATCATGCCCTCCGCGCCGCCTTCGGGTATCTCGACCTCGGCCGTGATCGTATAGGACTTGTTCAAGACGCTCGGCGCTGCACTGGGCGGCACGCCGCTGAGTTCTCCCGAATAGGCAAACTCAGTTCGTCCGGCAGTCAGGTTCGGGCGCGGCGTGTTCCAGCGGGAAAGCGTCGAATTGTCCAATGGCAGGACGTTGTACTTCTTCGCCTCGGAATAGAAGAGGTCCTGCATCTGCTTGAGCTTGTCCGGCAGCTTGGCGGCAAGGTCGTTGAACTGGGTCGGATCATCGTTGACGTTGTAGAGTTCCCAGTTGTAGCCGCTGATGACATCGGGAGGCGTCGCAGTGCTCAACTCCCATGGACGGGTCGCCGGCGTCGTCGCAGCCACCCAGCCATTGTCGTAGATGGCGCGGTTGCCGAGCATCTCGAAATATTGCGTCGTGTGCCGGGTGGCAGCATCGACATTTGCCTTATCCCATGTGTACATCATGCTCACCCCTTCAATGGGGCGTTGCTCGATGCCGTTGATTGTCTGAGGCGTCGGGATGACGGTCGCTTCGAGGATCGTGGGCACGATGTCGATGACGTGGTGGAACTGGCGACGGATGCCGCCGACGTCATCGATATGGCCAGGCCAGGACATCGCCACACCTTGAGACGTTCCGCCAAAGTGCGACGGCACCTGCTTCACCCACTTGAAAGGCGTGTCCATCGCCCATGCCCAGGCCGCGGCGAAATGCGGGAAGGTTCGTTCCGATCCCCAGAACGGATACCAAAGCAATTGATCCTTCACCGGCACGGGGATTCCGTTGAAGGTGGTGAACTCGTTCGGCGTGCCGTTCAGCATGCCTTCAGCGCTCGCGCCATTGTCGCCGCCGATATAGATGATCAGCGTATTGTCGAGTTCGCCGAGATCGTCGACGGCCTGAATGACCCGGCCGATTTCATTGTCGGCATAGGCGAGATAAGCGCCATAGATATCTGCCTGCTTGATAAAGAGTTTCTTCTCTTCCAGGCCTAAGCTATCCCATTCCGGCAGTTCCTTCGGCCACGGCGTCAGTTGCGCGTTCTCGGGCATGATGCCGAGCCGCTTCTGGTTGGCGAAGATCGTCTCGCGCAGCTTGTTCCATCCTTCGTCGAAGAGGTGCATGTCGCTGATCTTCTTGACCCATTCCGGTGTGGGGTGATGCGGTGCATGGGTGGCGCCCGGGACGTAGTAGACAAGCCAAGGTTTCTCGGGGGCAATCTCCTTCAATTGCTTCATGTAGTGGATGGCCTCGTCGGCCATCGCCGTTTCCAGGTTCCAGGTCGGATTTCCTTCGAAGGGATAGATCGCAGTCGTATTGCGGTAGAGGTTGGGCTGCCATTGGCTGGCGTCACCGCCGACAAAACCGTAGAAATATTCAAAGCCCATACCCGTTGGCCATTGATTGAACGGCCCTGCCTGGCTCGATTGATAGGAAGGCGTGTTGTGGTTCTTGCCGAACCACGATGTCGCGTAGCCATTCTCCCTGAGGATCGTGCCAATGGTGCCTTTCTCGATCGGGATGATGGAATCATAACCCGGATAGCCCGTCGCAATTTCGCCGACGACCCCGGCGCCGACCGAATGGTGGTTTCGCCCCGTAATCAATGCAGCCCGTGTCGGCGAACAAAGTGACGTCGAATGGAAATTGGTGAAGCGCAACCCCTGGTTTGCAACGCGGTCCATTGCAGGGGTGGGAATGACGCCGCCAAAGGTGCTGGGTGCACCGAATCCCTGGTCGTCCGTCATGATCAGCAATACGTTCGGCGCACCCTTTGGCGGCACGACGCGCGGCGCCCACCAAGGTTGAGACTCTGAGGCTTTCTCCTTGATGACGCCGCCGAAATTCGGTGCGGGAGGCGGAAGCTGCTTGCCGTCGAGGGTGATCGTCGCTCCGGGCGCTCCCGTGACCGCCTGCGCGAATGCCGCAGGACAGCCCAACCCGGTCAAAGCTGTGAAACCCAGCGCGGCGAGCGCGCCGCGAGAAAAGTGCAACGCATTTCGACGGCACATGGAATTTCTCCTCCTGGATAACGTCGCGGCGCGGACCGGTATGGTGGCTGCCAACAGGTGGGCACGACGGCTTCGCGCCCATCGCGACGGGGGCGGACGTCCGCGATGATCGCTCACCGCGATCCACAATCAACGTATGTTACCGTAACAACGGCAGTAACTACGCGGCAGCGCCTTCACCCTGATGCGGCAGCCGATGCCGCACGATCATTCCGACCGCCGAAGCAAGTGCGAGGCAACTGAAGACAATTGCGGCGATCGTCGATGCGCTCATGCGGCAAGTCTGCGGCTATTGACGACGCCATCCCGATTTTGCCGTGTCACCGTCATACCTCCCCCTTGATGAGCGGCGGGTGGGATGTCGACCGCCGATTGCATCCTGGCCAGGGCACTGCAAAAAGCAACATATCTAACGGTAACACACGGTAAGCCCGCATCTGCCGTGCAGGCAACGCCAAGGCGCGTCCACGACATCTCCGTGGACGCGGATGACTTTGTGAAGTAGATTACACTAATAAAATTTCTGGTAGTGGCGCCCTCAAGAGCGGTGAGGAGCATGGCATGCAGAATGCGATGGCAGCCGACGCTGCACGACCTTCCACGCGACCGCCTCCCGGACCTGATGATATTCGCAGGCAGCTTGAGCGCATCATCGCGAATCCGGAGTTTCCCCACACTGGCCGTAGCGCCGATTTCCTGCGGTACATCACAGAGGAGACGCTGGCAGGCAACGCCAAGCGCATCAAGGGCTATTCCGTTGCGGTGGAGGTGTTCAAGCGCTCCCAAGGCTTCTCGCAGGACGACCCGGTCGTGCGGATCGGGGCGGGACGGCTGCGGCAAAGCTTGGAGCGCTACTATCTTGTAGCCGGACAGGATGATCCTGTTCGAATGGACATTCCGAAAGGGGGGTATGTTCCAACGTTCGTCTGGAGCAGCCCTGGAGACACCAAGTCTTCCGTTGGCGCATCTGCGCCCGCAGATGGACCAGTCGGTATTGGCAGGTTTCAAGGGTATGGAAGGTGGCTTGTCGCCAGTCTGTTGATTCCAGCTCTGATATCGACCTTCCTGTATCAGATGCAAAGCGGATCACCGTCTTTTGCCCGCAATCCGACGGCGATGCCGGAAATGCATACGGCAAGTCTGGTCGTTGCCCCGTTTGCGAATCTTGGTGAGGATCCTAAGGCGGAGATTTTTTCGGCCGGCCTGACCGAGGAGCTTCTCACAGCCTTGCCACGCTTCAAGGAGATCAAGGTCTTCGGCCGTGAGACGTCCAGATCGTTGTCGCCCGAAGTCGATGCTTCTCGCGTCCGGAACGCACTCGGTGCCGGCTATCTGTTGATGGGAGGAGTGCGTATTTCGGGGGACAAGATGCGGGTTACCGCGCGGCTGCTTGATACGGACAACGGCGAAATCCTGTGGTCGCAGATCTATGACGAGAACATGGGTTCGGGCGATCTGTTCGCGATCCAGGCAGACGTCGCAAACAGGGTGGCGACGGCCATTGCTCAACCCTATGGAGTTATCGCGCAGGAAGATGTCGCCAATCAACCTCCCGACGATCTCGGCGCCTATGCCTGCACTTTAAGCTTCTACACCTATCGAACCGAGTTGAGTCCGGAACGGCATCGGCAGGTCAGGGATTGCCTTGAAAGTGCGGTCGCTCGCTATCCGTCGTTCGCGACCGCATGGGCGATGCTGTCGATCGTCTACCTCGACGAAGATCGGTTCGACTTCAATGCGCGGCGGGGATCGTCCATTCCAATCGAGCGTAGCCTCGTCGCGGCGCGGCGCGCAATCCAGCTTGATCCCGGCAGCACGCGCGCGCATCAGGCATTGATGATGGCACTGTTCTTCAATCAGCAGCTGGATGAGGCTTTACGCGTTGGCGAACTGGCGCTCGCAACCAACCCGAACGACACGGAACTGCTTGGAGAGTTCGGGACACGCGTGGCGATGGGCGGGGATTGGGCTCGCGGGGCAGCACTTCTTGAGCGGGCCATCGTTCTCAATCCGGGTGGCGGCGGTTACTATCACGGGACACGAGCGCTTGCTGCGTTCATGCTGAACGACGGCAAGACGGCGGTCGCGGAAATCAGACAGGCCGATTTGCAGAAATTCCCGCTATTCCACCTCGTTGCCGCGGTTATCTATGCCGAGAATGGATTTGAGGCTGAGGCACGGCGCGAAGGCGCAAAGTTCGTTGAAATGCGCCCGGACTTCCTGCCCAACTTAGCGGCGGAACTTCAGTCCCGAAACGTCCGCCCCGTGGATCAGGAGCGGTTTAGCGCCGCAATCCGAAAGGCGGGACTGGCCATAAGCAGTCGAACCGCAACCACCGTTTCGGCCGTCGGGTCAGGTCTTTGATCCCACAACCCTGAGGCGTTGTCCGTATCTGCTTTACGGTGCGTGTACTACAGAGCATACCCGATGTTACGAGCGCCGAGCTCGTCTTTGCCGCACAATAGCTGATGCAACAGGACAAAGGGGCGGAGCGAATGAGGCGGTCATCCCTGGATCGCGATCTCCATCCTCTCCCGACACGTTTGACTTCGCTCGCCACCAAGACGCAAGGAGCACAGGTCGATGGTAAAACTCTCCTGCAAGCATTGCCTGACGGCAAACTGGCGATCGTCCGTAGCGCTTGCGCTGGCCGTCACGTTGATCTCACCTTTGGCCGCCCGTGCCGAAGAGCCCGATGCCAGGAAGCTCGTCAAGGCGATGTCCGACTATCTCTCGGCCCAGAAGGCGATTTCATTCGCCTACGACACCAATTTTGAGATTGTCACCACCGAGCACCAGAAATTACTGCTCGCAAGTTCCGGAAAGGTGGAGATGGGCCGACCCGACAAGCTCCGCGTTACTCGCACCGGTGGCTTTGCCGATGTCGAGATGACCTTTGATGGCAAGACGGCGACGGTCCTTGGAAAACATCTCAATCTTTATACTCAGGCTGATCTGCCCGGCACGATCGATCATCTCGTCGATGAAATGCGGGATAAACTTCACCGCCCGGTTCCCGGCGCCGATCTCCTGCTGCCCAATGTCTATGATGAACTGATGCGCGACGTTGTTGACGTCAAGGATCTCGGAAGCGGCGTGATTGGCGGCGTTGAATGCGATCATCTTGCATTCCGAACCAAGGAACTCGACTGGCAGTTATGGATCGCGCAAGGCGAAAAACCATATCCTTGCCGATACGTGATCACCGCCACGCAGGTCGATCTGGGACCGCAATACAGCATCCAGATCAGCGACTGGAAAACAGGCACCGATGTCGTTGCCGAAGACTACAGTTTCAAGAACACCACGGATGCAAAGAAAGTCGAGCTGGAAAAGCTCGTGGACATTGATGAGCTTCCGGATCGCTTCGCCAAGGGAGACAGCAAATGACCTCGTTGCAAAAAATCAAAATCCTGTTGCTGACCATCGTTGTGGCCATGTCCGGTCTTGAACTCGGCGAGCGGCTGGCGGTCCCCGGAATGACGGGAATCTTTACGCCGGCCGAGGCGCGTGTCGGGCGGCCCCTCACGCCCGTCAGCGTGGCAGGTGTTGCACGACGCACCGTCAGGCGATGCGCGGTCGGTGTCTATTACTGCTGAAAGCAAAGGGCACCTATGGAGATCAACGAATTGCCTACCAACCTCCTGGTGATTCTCTGCATTTCGCTCATTTTTCTTTCTGGTTGCGGTGGCCATCCCAAAGGCGTCCTTACGCCGATCGCCGATACCTCTTCACCTGGTTTGAGCCGGGTGAACCTCCTTGTCGCAACGACCAGGAGCCGCTCGACCGTTCCCGGCGAGATGTTCTCGGGCGAACGTGCGCTGAAGCCCACCTTTGCGGAAATGACTATCTCCATCCCACCTGACAGTGCCCGCAAGGTGGGAAGTGTCGCATGGCCAAGAAGGTTGCCTCCGAATCCTGCAAGGGATTTCGCGACGCTGAAGGCCAAGGAGATCGATATCGACGCCGCAAAATCCTGGCTCAGCGCCAGCGTACGCAAGACACCGGATGGAAGCGTCCTGGTGTTCATCCACGGTTTCAACACACGATTCGAAGATTCCGTCTACCGCTTTGCCCAGATCGTCCATGATTCCCGCGTTCACAGCGCGCCCATTCTCGTCACGTGGCCCTCGCGCGGCAGCCTGCTTGCCTATGGCTATGACCGGGAAAGTACGAACTACACCCGCAATGCGCTCGAAACGCTATTTCAGTACCTGGCCCGCGACAAAGAGGTGAAGGAGGTTTCCATCCTCGCCCATTCGATGGGGAACTGGCTGACACTGGAGTCACTGCGTCAGATGGCCATTCGCAACGGCAGGCTGCCGGCGAAGTTCAGGAACGTCATTCTCGCCGCACCCGACGTCGATGTCGACGTGTTCAGCCAGCAGATCGTGGATATGGGCAAGCAGCACCCGCAGTTCACGCTGTTCGTATCACGAGACGACCGGGCGCTTGCCGTCTCGCGCCGCGTTTGGGGAGATGTGTCGCGCCTCGGCGCGATCGATCCGGAGCAATCGCCCTACAAGGAAGAACTGGAAATCAACAAGATCAGCGTGATCGATCTCACCAAGGTCAAGCAGGGCGACCGCCTCCACCACACGAAGTTTGCAGAATCTCCCGAGATCGTTCGGCTGATCGGTTCCAGGATTTCCGACGGGCAGACGCTGAGCGAAGACAAGGTGGGGCTGGGTGACCACATACTCGATGCGACGATCGGAACGGCCGCGGCAGCAGGTCACGCGGCGGGTCTGATCCTCACCGCCCCCGTTGCGGTCGTCGATCAGAATACAAGAGAGAATTATGGGGACAGGGCAAACGCGCTGATAGGTGGCGACAAGCGTGCCCGCACGGCGGCAACGGCCTGTGCCGCGGGACATTCGACGCAGGAATGCCAAAAGCAGTGATTGCTACCGACGGCACACAATTTATGCGCGCTTGCGTAATGGAAATTTATTTATAATTTTATTAGTTATCTGGAATATTTTGTTTTGGGGGAACTGTCAGGCGGGATTCGCACTCGCTTGCTGATTGAGGGATAGGACATGAAAGCCATCTATATCGCCACCGTCTGCGCCGCGCTTGCAATTGCATCACCTGCGAGGACGGCCGACATCACGCCGCTGACGCCCGATGCAAAGCAGGTGGAAAGCTCAAGCGGGTGGACCTTCACGGTCGCCCCCTATTTCTGGGCGGCCGGCATCTCCGGCGATACCGCACAGTTCGGATTGCCCGAGGTCCACATGGACGCCGACTTCAGCGACCTGTTGTCAAATCTCGACTTTGCCTTCATGGCGGCAGGCGAGGCGCGTTACGACCGCTTCAGCATTTTCGGCGACGTCATCTATACCAAACTCGGGGCGGATGCGAGCACGCCTGCCGGCATCCTGGCCGACAGTGTCGACGTCACCTCGAAGACGTTTGCCGGCCTGCTCGGTGTCGGCTACTCGGTGCTGGAGAGTCCGTCCGGCCACCTTGATATCGTCGGGGGCATCAGGGTCTGGTCGGTCGACACGACCATCGGATTCAACGGTGGGCTGCTCGACGGCGTGGAGGGCGACGATGGTGATACCTGGGTCGATGGCATCGCGGGTTTCCGGGGCAATTACTTCTTTACGCCGGAAATCTACATGACCGGATGGGGACTGGTCGGGGCAGGCGGCGCGGATATCGACTGGGACGTCGCCTTGGCCCTCGGCTACAAATTCAACGAGACGGTGTCCGCGGTCGCGGGGTACCGGGCATTGGGGGTTAACTACAGCAACGACGGGTTCGTCTTCGACGCCGTGCAGCAAGGGCCGATCGTTGGGCTCGCTATCCATTTCTAGCGGGTGGACTTGGATGGTCGCGATGGGTCGACAAGCGACTCTCGCACTATTCGAACAGACCGTCAGGTGAATTGTGATGCCGCGGTTCCCGCGGCACCATCAGTTCAAAGCCAGTCGGAGTTTGTCAACGAACGGCAATAGCTTGTCATCCGTCCTAAAGCGTCGATGAGGTCGGTCATTGAAGGGCGACCGTTACGGGAGAGCGGCTTCCTTGATGGCCAAATAGGGATGCAGATATGGTTGAGCTGAGCGGGTACCCGCCGCGCGATGCTCGGCGGTCATACCATGGAGGCGGCAATGGCCTTGGCATTCGGAGCAGAACACGTGCCCGACGATCTGGTGTGGATCGAGGGCCGTACGTTCACCATGGGATCGAACGACCACTATCCGGAGGAGGCGCCGGCCCACCCGGTGAAGGTCGACGGCTTCTGGATAGAGCGGACACCGGTCACGAACCGCAAGTTCATGGAATTCGTAAAGGCGACCGGACACGTGACCGTCGCCGAGACGGTGCCCGATCCGAAGGACTATCCCGGCGCGCTGCCGGAGATGCTGAGGGCGGGATCGCTGGTGTTCACCCGGCCGAAGTCGGTGAACGGTCCCGATATCTCGCAGTGGTGGACGTTCAAGTTCGGCGCGACCTGGCGGCGGCCTCTCGGCGGCCTGAGCGATCTTCGCGGCAAGCTCGATCATCCCGTCGTCCACGTCGCGTGGTCCGACGCCAAGGCATACGCCGACTGGGCTGGCCTCGACCTGCCGACCGAGGCGGAGTGGGAGCTCGCAGCGCGCGGCGGTTCGGACGACACGGAATATGCATGGGGCGACGAATTCATGCCGGACGGCGTCGCCATGGCCAACACCTGGCAAGGCATCTTCCCCACGACGACGACAAAGCCGAAAGGCCATGAGCGCACCTCACCCGTCGGCTGGTTTCCAGCGAATGGCTACGGCCTCCACGACATGATTGGAAACGTCTGGGAGTGGACGTCCGACTACTGGTCGACACGCCATCCGGAGCCTGCCAGCCATTCGTGCTGCATTCCAAGCAACCCGCGCGGCGGCGATGCCGAGGCGAGCTTCGACCCCCGCCAGCCCGAGATACGCATCCATCGGCGCGTGCTGAAGGGCGGATCGCATCTCTGCGCTCCGAACTACTGCCGTCGTTATCGCCCGGCGGCTCGTCACGCCGAGCCGGAGGACACCTCCACCAGCCATGTCGGGTTCCGTTGCATCAAGAGAAAACCCGCGACCGGAGAAGCTAAGACCGCACCTTGATTTCAGAACGATATCCGTCGGACATGACATCTCCAGCGCTTGCCCTTTCGCGCTGGGGCGAGTTCAGCCTGCGGTATGGGCAGCTAATCACAATAGGTGGGATGTCGTTTCGCCCGATGGGTTGTAATTTGGCCGTCAGTCTTTAGGGGCCCAAACATGAGAAACATCCTTTCGAGCGTTGGTGCGGCGGCACTCTTGCTGTCGGCAGTGAACACCTATGCCGCCGATCTCCCGGCAGGGGCCAAGAAGGTCACGATGGAAGAGTTCAAAGCGTTTGCTGATGGCAAGCATGTAAAGGTGGAAATTCTCGATCTGGAAAAGCCCTTGACCGCTGATCTCGTATGGAGTTGGAAGAAGGGCACCATTACCGGTAAGGCGGATGTCGGCGGCAAAATGATCGACGTGAAAACGAAACTCACTTTCAGGGGCGATAAAGCTTGTTCCAACGGTAAAGGCGAAAAGCCAAATTGCCACTTTATCTATATAGACGGGGATAAGTTCTATGAAGTTCGAGATGACATGAAAGTCCATGCAATCTCGACTGTCGGGTGAGGTTGGGGATCTCTCCGCTCACTGCCGCGGCTCAATCTGGGAGGGCTCATAGAACCCGGTGCTATCCCGCACTTCCCCCAGCCCTTATACGCGGCAAGCTGCAGCTTTCCGTCATCCGTCCAAGCGGTGTATTCGGCTTCGGCGATCAGCGTCGGCTGCGCGCCTATTGCGTGTTGCCGGATCCAGGCAGTGATCTCAGTGAACGACCGAGAGGTAGCGGATGCCGGCTTCATCAGCCGCTCTCATCAGCGCTTCCCGCGCAGCGTTTGGAGGCGTGGTGCCGCGGATGGCGTCGAGGCATGTCCTCACTGCCACGACATACTCCTCGCCATCATCCCCAGGCCATTCGGAAATGAGCATGGTGGCTGCGTCGCCGAGGGTCCTGACGACGCTGTATTTATCTTGGCCGCTCATGAGGATCCTCAGTGCGGGAAACTGATGCGATGTGTACCGATTCATGACATTTGGTCCTTGCATCATAAACATATTAGTAACTCTGCAAGAAGCGTTCCAACCGGGCCCGCAGCATGATCATCCGCAGATGGTTCCGCAAAACTGTCGGCAACTGAACGGGGAGGTCGAGTCCAATTGAAGGAATTATGCAGTCGCAGAGTGATCAAGCCGGATCTACGTCAAAGCGCTGCGGAGCAGATCTGAATTGATCTTGGGGTGCTTCTCGGACGGATGATAGGCTCCAATTAGGGCCGCCGTTACCATGATCGACACCGAAAGGAATGATGCGACGATGCTCAACACGGGAACCGGAGATTTTCGACCCGCCCAGAGGAACACAAAGCCAGCCGCGAAAGCAAAGAACCAAAAGACCAGGACTTCGCCCATTGTCCCCGCGAATACCTCCATTGCTCCAGAGGACACCGAAACCACGGTGTCCAATCCTCCAAGCCACAACACGATGTTCATCACCATATCCGCGATGAAGGCCAATACCATCGATCCTATCAAAAGCCGTGACATCTCGTTTCTCCGTTGAAATCTTAAGTTGTTGTTTTGTCAGGCGCAGCTTTCGATCGGATTATCTGGATTGTTAAAATGCTTAGGGCTATTGCCCTCTTGTCCGATTGGGCAGCAATTCGAAGCAACGCTTACACAACCAGGTGGCCGGGAACTTGTTTTAAACACATTGCCGTCCTATTGATTCTTCTATCGAAATTGCTTGTCGAGCTTGGTTTGCGCCCTTGGCGTCCCAGCTGATCTTTCCTTTCAAAATCGATTTCTGCGCCGTCCGGCAGCCGCCGGAGGGTGATTGTCATGCCGGTTGAGGGGGAATCGTCATGAACGCAGGCAATTCTTTGATCGACGCAAGCCTCCGCCAAACACCCATCGTCGCTGCCTGATAAGCCTTCGGTCTTTGACCGCGGATGTCAGTGGCGGCATTCCGGCTGGGTTTTCCAGCCATTGAGGAGAATTTCATGAGCAAGACCAATGCAGAGGCACTGTTGCGCAAAGCGCAGCGCCAGGTTGCCAATACCAGCGGCGGTGGCCATCTCGGCGGCACCAACTTCGGTCAGGGCAATGACGCCAAGACCTCGTCCGGAAGCGGCAATCGCCCGGCAGGCAAGGGTCGCCCACCAACTGGCGGCAAACGCTGACGACAGCGCCGCGCGTCTTTCCGATTTAAGGAATTATGCAGAGGTCGCAGCATCTCGATTGAAGATATCCCCGCCAAAATGGCGGGGTTCTTGTTTGATAGGCCCTGAAGGGCCAGTCTCTTCTCAGCGATCCAGGAAATGATCGAAGTAGACCAGGGGGATAGGGTACGCGTAGACGCCTCTGTCGACGAAGCTGTACCTATAGACGCAACTTCTGAGAGCCGCATTGTAATGCAGGCTTCGCGGGTCCGGAGAGCCTCGTCGCCATGAGCTTGCCTCCGGCACGCAGCGTTGAAGCGCTTTATCGTATCGAGCCAGGAGCGCCGGGTCGGTATCGACCCGAATGCCACTGTAGGAATGATAGTTTGAAGGAGATTCTGCGGCCGATATACAGCCGAGGCTAAGTGCAAGACCAACGACTACCATCAATCTCATCGGATTTAATTCCCCCTGATCGATTATCGAAGTATCGAGCGGAACATTATTCGTTCCAGTGCCTGCGGGCAAGGGGACTTCCCGGCCTCCGGTCTGATCGGCCGTGACCTCCGCGGAACAGCAATCGGATAGTTGCCGCCACAGACATGGCGGCAGCTATCCGTCATCGATCAATCCAGGAGATCGGCAGGTACCTTGCCGCCATTTTCCGAAAGCCGCTTCATCAGCGCCTTGTGCAGCCACATATTCATTTTTGCGGAATCGTTGGTGTCGCCCGTATAGCCGAGTTCAGCGGCAAGTTCCTTGCGCTCGGTCAGGCTTGCATCCATCCCGACGGCTTTCATCAGGTCCACGATCGAGCGGCGCCAATCGAGCTTCTGGCCGCTCTTCTTCACTGCCGCGTCAAGGATCGGGACGATATCGACTGTGCCTGTGCCTGGAGCAGTGGCCGTGGGGGCCGGCTTGCTCTGCGGGGCAGGGGCCGCAGGCGTCGGACTGGGCGCTGCCGACGGTGAGGCAGGCGCTTGCGCCGGCTCTGTCTTCGGCGCGCCGGCAGCAACCGGTTCGGCTGCTTTCGCCTCTCCGAAAATTGCATGTTTGATCTTGTCGAAAATGCCCATTCTAAACCTCCAGTTCCATCAGATGAGAATAAGCTGAAACATGGACTTCCCGCCTGATATATCCAGACGGAAGGGGAGTTATTTTTAGCAATCTAAATCTGAGGTGGAAAAGTCAATTCGGGGGAAGGGTGTATTCGATCTGCACGAAACGCCGCAAATGGATCAATCACGGCCCATGGTATTGCGAACTGAGATTTGCTTGCTGGCTTCTAAGTTTCCTGGCGCAATGGGGAGGAAATACTCTGTCGGCTCTCCAGCCGCTGCGATATATGTTTTCTTTTGGCACAGTCTGTCAGATAATTCGTATTTCAATAACCGTGAAACATCATCGCACGCTACCGAACCGACTTGCCGCGCCGTCTCGTGAAACATTCGTCATCCCTTCACGTTGCCTTGCCATGGACGTCCTGGAGTTGCAGGCGTCCGATCGATCGAAGGCACGCGCGTTCCTCGATTTTCGACTGCCGGGCAGATCGTCCGGCAGAATGGAAACGGAGGAAAACATGACCCGTAATCACAATAGACTATCCTTTGCAGTGCTCGCATCCATCTGCGCCCTCCTTGTCATGCCGGCAAGCGATGCGCGTGCGCTCGATGTTGGTGTGTCGGTGAATGCCGGCAATGCTGTCAGCGCCGATGTCGGCGCGTCACTCGGCGGCGGGAGTGGCATCAGCGCTGATGCCAATGCTTCCGTTGGCGGCTCGACCGGCGTCAATGCCGATGCGACCGCCAATGCTGGCGGCGGCCGGGGCATCAATGCCGATGTCAATGCACGCGTCGGCGGTTCTAGCGGAATCGATGCCAAGGCCACGGCCTCGGTTGGCACCGGTAATGGGGTCGATGCCAATCTCGCCATCGGCCGGGTGGATGAAGCTGGCGGCAGCAATGCCAGGGCTGCGCCCGGCAGCACGCTTAGCGCGTCGCAGGCACGTACGCTGGAGGCCTTCCGCAGCATGCCTGTCAATGACCAGCGCAAGATGCTCGTCCGTTGCGCCGACATCTCCGCCTCCGGCGGTGATTCCGGCCTTGCCGATCTCTGCAGTCTGCTGCAGGCGACCGCCTCCCGCTGAACATACAAAACCCGCCGAGCCAGCGGCTCGGCGGGTCCTTTTCAAAGGATGCTTCGATCTAAAGCATGTCGCGCAAAACTGTGCAGCAGTTTTGCGACAACGACATGCGTAAAAACAAAGACCTAAAGCGCGAAGGGCGAATCTGAAAGATCGCGACGCGCTTTAGTGCAGGATCTGGCTGAGGAACAGCTTGGTGCGTTCGTGCTGCGGGTTATCGAAGAAGGCGGCCGGTTCGTTCTGTTCGACGATTTGGCCCTGGTCCATGAATATAACCCGGTTGGCGACCTGGCGGGCAAAGCCCATTTCATGCGTGACGCAGAGCATGGTCATGCCTTCTTCGGCAAGCCCCACCATGGTGTCGAGCACTTCCTTGATCATTTCGGGATCGAGTGCGGAGGTCGGCTCATCGAACAGCATGATCTTCGGGTTCATGCATAGCGACCGGGCGATCGCCACGCGCTGCTGCTGGCCGCCGGAAAGCTGTCCCGGATACTTGTTGGCCTGCTCCGGAATCTTGACCCGCTTCAGAAAATGCATGGCCACTTCTTCGGCCTGCTTCTTCGGCATCTTGCGCACCCAGATCGGCGCCAGTGTGCAGTTTTCGAGGATCGTCAGATGCGGGAAGAGGTTGAAGTGCTGGAACACCATGCCGACTTCGCGCCGCACCTCGTCGATCTTTTTCAGGTCGTTGGTGAGCTCGGTGCCGTCGACGATGATGCGACCCTTCTGATGCTCTTCCAGGCGGTTGATGCAGCGGATCATCGTCGACTTGCCCGAGCCCGACGGGCCGGCAATGACGATCCGCTCGCCGCGCATGACCTTCAGGTTGATGTCGCGCAGCACGTGGAAATCGCCGTACCACTTGTTCATGTTGACGATCTCGACCGCCACTTCCGTCGCGGAAACGGTGAGCTTTTTCGCTGGAGCTTCAGCCATGATATTTTCCCTCATTCTTATCGTTTTAGCGTTCTTATCGTTTGTGGCCGGTATCGAGATGGCGTTCCATGAAGCCTGAATAGCGCGACATGCCGAAGCAGAACAGCCAGAAGATAAAGCCCGCGAAGATCAGACCCGTGATCGGCGTGACGGCGCTTGCCCAGTTGGCATCGGAGAAGTTCAGCTTGACGATGCCAAGCAGATCGAACATGCCGATAATGGTGACCAGCGACGTGTCCTTGAAGGTTCCGATGAAGGTGTTCACGATGCTCGGGATGACCAACTTGATGGCCTGCGGCATGATGATCAGCCGGGTCTTTTGCCAATAGCCGAGGCCAAGTGAATCGGCGCCTTCGAATTGTCCCTTCGGGATCGCCTGAAGGCCGCCGCGGATCACTTCCGCCATATAGGCCGAGGTGAAGATCGACACACCGATCAGCGCCCGAAGCAGTTTGTCCACGTTCCAGCCTGTGGGAAGGAAGAGCGGCAGCATGACACTTGCCATGAACAGAACGGTGATCAGCGGAACGCCTCGAATGACCTCGATGAAGGTAACGCAGAGCATCCGGATGATGGGCATCTTCGAGCGGCGCCCCAGCGCAAGCAGAATGCCGCAGGGTAAGGAGACGGCAATACCGACAAAGGACAGGACGAGCGTCACCATCAACCCGCCCCAGAGCGGAGTGTCCACCACTTCGAGGCCGAAGCCGCCGTGAAGAAGCCAGAAGGCGAGGACCGGCAGAACGGCGAACAGAAGAATGGCGTTCAGGCCTTTGCGCGGCGCCGAAGGGATCAGCATCGGAACCAGCAGCAGAATGAACAGGATCCCGACGATCGCCGGTCTCCAACGCTCATCCAGCGGATAGCGGCCGAATATAAACTGATCGTACTTGGCGCTGACGAAGGCCCAGCATGCACCACTCCAGCCGTCAGGCTGGACGCCGCCCTGGATCGTCGTCGCGCAGAATGTGCGGTCCGGCCCGGACCATACGGCCTGGATGAACAGCCAGTTGACGAGATGCGGCACGGCCCATGCGATGAGCGCAAGAGCCAGGATTGTCAGGATCACGTCCTTCGGGGTTGCCAGGAGATTGCGGCGTATCCAGGCGACGGCTCCCCTCTCGCCGGGGGGCGGTGGTTCGGCGGCAAGGATGGACGTTCTGACGAAGGGTTTATCGGCGACCGACATCTTATCTCTCCACCAGTGCCATCTTGGCATTGAACCAATTCATGAACAGCGACGTGAGAATGCTCAAGCTGAGATAGACGATACCCCAGATGCAGACGATCTCGATCGCTTGACCGCTCTGATTGAGGATCGTGCCACCGACGGCAACGAGATCCGAGAAACCGATCGCGATGGCGAGTGAGGAGTTCTTGGTCAGGTTCAGGTACTGGCTCGTCAGCGGCGGGATGATGATGCGCAGCGCCTGCGGCACCACGACAAGTCTCGTCACGCTCGACGGATGCAGCCCCAGCGCGCCGGCTGCCTCGGATTGTCCCTTTGGAACGCCGCGAATGCCGCCGCGAACGATCTCGGCGATGAACGAGGCGGTATAGAAGGACAGAGCGAGAAACAGCGACATGAATTCGGGACCGACGACGGAGCCGCCCGTGAGGTTGAATTTTCCGGCAACCGGAACGTCGAAGGTGAGCGGAAAGCCGGAGACGACGAAGACCAGCAATGGCAGGCCGACGATCAGTGCGATCGACGTCCATACGGTGTGGAACGGCTGGCCGGTTGCGGCTTGGCGTTTGTGGGCCCAGCGCGCGATGATGATGGTGGCGACAATCGCAATCACCAGGGCGATGCCGACCGCTATCATACCTGTCTCGAAGATCGGCTTCGGGAAGGCCAGTCCTCTGTTGTTGAGGAACATGCTGAACGGCAGACCCACAGACTCGCGCGGTTGCGGCAAAACGGAGAGAACGCCGAGATACCAGAAAAAGATGACGAGCAGCGGCGGAATGTTGCGGAAAACCTCGACATAGACCGTGCAGAGCTTGGCAATCAGCCAATTGTGCGACAGCCGGCCGATCCCGATCAGGAAGCCGATGATGGTCGCCGTGAAGATACCGGTCACCGCCACCAGCAAGGTATTCAGAATGCCGACGACAAGTGCGCGCGCATAAGTCGAGTCACTCGAAAAGCTGATCAGCGACTGGCCGATTTCGAAACCGGCGCGACCGCGAAGAAAGCCGAAACCCGATGCCGTATTGCTGCGGGCAAGGTTCACGGCCGTGTTGTGGGCTACCCACCACACAATGCCCACGAGAATAACGATTGTTAGAACCTGGAAAAATATGCTCCGGTATTTCGGGTCGTACATTGCCGACCGGAAACTCCAGCCGGTGCCATGCAAAGGTGTCGTATCCACAGCCCCATGCGTCATGCCGCGCCAATCCCCTTGTGCCCGTTTTCGGGCTTTCTTTTTGCTTTTTGGAAGATGGGAGGGCGGCTCGGCCGCCTTCCCGGGATTTCATGCCAAAGCTCGATTAACGAACCGGCGGTGCGTACTGGATGCCGCCCTTGCTCCAGAGAGCATTCAAGCCGCGTGCGATCTTGAGCGGGCTGCCCTGGCCGATGTTGCGCTCGAAGATTTCGCCATAATTGCCGACGCCCTTGATGACGTTGGCGGCCCAATCATTGGTCAGGCCGAGATCGGTGCCAATCTTGGTGTCGGTCTCGCTGCCGAGGAAGCGCTTGATGTCCGGATTCGGCGAATTCTTCATCTCGTCGACATTTGCCTGGGTGATGCCGAACTCTTCGGCATTGATCAGCGCATAAGCCGTCCAGGAAACGATATCGAACCACTGATCATCACCCTGACGGACGGCCGGGCCAAGCGGCTCCTTGGAGATGATCTCAGGAAGGATAACGTGTTCGTCGGGATTCTTCAGCGTCAGACGCAACGAATAGAGACCGGATTGGTCGGTCGTGTAAACGTCGCAACGACCGGCGTCGTAAGCCGCGTTGACCTCAGGAAGATTTTCGAAGACGACCGGATTGTACTGCAGATTGTTCGTCTTGAAGTAATCAGCGAGGTTCAATTCGGTGGTCGTGCCCGACTGTACGCAGACTGCGGCGCCGGAGAGTTCGAGAGCCGACTTCACGTTCAAGCTCTTGCGCACCATGAAGCCCTGACCGTCATAATAGGTGACAGGACGGAAGTTGAAGCCGAGTGCGGTGTCGCGGTTAATCGTCCAGGTGGTGTTACGCGAGAGAACGTCGATTTCACCGGACTGCAGAGCGGTGAAGCGTTCCTTCGCGTTTGTCGGCGTGTACTTGACCTTGGTGGGGTCGCCGAACACGGCCGAAGCGACGGCCTTGCAGAAGTCGACGTCGAAGCCGGCCCAATTGCCGGAAGCGTCAGGTGCGGCAAAGCCGGTAAGGCCGGTATTGACGCCGCACTGAACGAAACCCTTTGCCTTGACATCTGTGAGTGTCGTGGCCGAAGCAGCCGAAGCGCCAAGAGCGAAAACTGCTGCGCCGATCGTTGCGGACAGAAGCTTGTTCTTCATTTTTTCCCAACCTTTTCCGTTGTCTTGTATTTTCTTGTGGGAAGTTCCAGCGGAAAAACTCTGCCGCCTCCCCATTTTCTCGACACCCTCCCGGCGCGAGTTGTTCTATCACAGTCGCAAATGTCACCATGGTCAAGTGTCGCGGTCAATAATTGCGGCAAATTTCAGCATTTTGGTAGATTGCGCTGCGTTCGTGGGCACTTGGCTATGAAATAGGCGCCTGATTGCGGAAAAATAACGCGAAAATCGTGGCTTTCACCGCTTCGCTACGTCGCCGGCGATCAACTCCTAGGGGTTGACCTGATATGGCGGGGCGTCCAAAAGTCCGGTTTTGCGTCTCCGTCGCCAAAGGCTATTCCCGACATGAAAGACAAAGACAGCTTGCTGCAGAATGCCGGCATCAACACCCGCCTGACCCATATCGGCAACGACCCTTTCGACTATCACGGCTTCATCAACCCGCCGGTCGTGCATGCCTCGACGGTGTTGTTTCCGAATGCGCGGGCGATGGAGACGCGCACGCAGAAATACACCTACGGAACGCGCGGCACACCGACGACGGATGCGCTCTGCGAGGCGATCGACGCACTCGAAGGCTCGGCCGGCACGATCCTCGTGCCCTCGGGCCTTGCGGCCGTCACCATTCCGTTTCTGGGTTTCGTCGCTGCCGGCGATCATGCGCTGGTGGTCGATTCGGTCTATGGCCCGACGCGCCATTTCTGCGATACGATGCTGAAGCGCCTCGGTGTCGAGGTGGAATATTACGACCCGGCGGTCGGCGCCGGCATCGAGGCTCTGTTCCGGCCGAACACCAAGCTCGTTCACACCGAGGCTCCCGGCTCCAATACCTTCGAAATGCAGGATATTCCGGCGATCTCGGCGGTTGCGCACCGTCACGGCGCCGTCGTCATGATGGACAATACCTGGGCGACGCCGCTCTATTTCAGGCCGCTCGATCACGGCGTCGACATCTCGATCCATGCATCGACGAAATATCCGTCCGGCCATTCCGATATTCTGCTCGGAACGGTTTCGGCCAATGCCGAACACTGGGAGCGGCTGAAGGAATCGAACGGTGTGCTCGGCATCTGCGGCGCACCCGATGACGCCTATCAGATCCTGCGCGGATTGCGCACCATGGGCCTGCGCCTCGAGCGGCATTATGAAAGCGCGCTTGATATCGCAGAATGGCTGGAGGGCAGGGAGGACGTCGCCCGCGTGCTGCATCCGGCCCTGCCGAGTTTCCCCTCGCACCATCTCTGGAAGCGGGATTTCAAAGGCGCCAGCGGCATCTTTTCCTTCGTGCTGGCCGCTGAAGGCCCCGAAAAGTCCAGAGCAAAGGCGCATGCCTTCCTCGACGCGCTCAGGATTTTCGGTCTCGGCTATTCCTGGGGCGGCTATGAAAGCCTGGCTTTGCACGCCTATCTCAACGATCGCAAGGTCGCCAAGGCGCCGACGGACGGTCCGGTCATCCGCCTGCAGATCGGCATCGAGGACGTGGCCGACCTCAAGGCCGATATCGAACGGGGGTTTGCCGCCGCAAGCGCGGTCTGACCGGACACGGTTTGTCGTGGCTGGCAGCGCCTCAGGGCAGATCGACAGCCCGATAGCCGTAGATCCAGTCGAGATCCGCCGCCAGGCTTAGCGGCGGCTTGAGGCCGAGCACGAGATCGCGGCCGATCCGGATCGGCCCTTTCGCATGATAGGCAAACCGGTTGAAGGCGCCGCGCTGGCGAAGCTTGGCGATGCGGGGCGCGCGATGTCTTTCGAACTGCGCCAGCGCTTCCGCCGCGGAGCGGTTCGAAAGAAACGCAGCGAGTTCATAGGCGTCTTCGATCGCCATCGCCGCTCCCTGGGCGGCAAAGGGCATCATCGCATGCGCGGCGTCGCCGATCAGAACCGTCTTGCGGCCATCCTGCCAGGAGCCTGTCGTGGTTTCGAACAGCGGCCAGAACGTCAGCTTCCGGTGTTTTTCGAGCAGCGAGACGATCGCGGCATTCCAGCTGGAAAGGCGCGCCCGCAGTTGCCCCCGCTGTTCTTCCGTCGCCTCGCTTTGCCAGGCCTGCGGCGCGATATTGCCGGCGGTGATCGCCACCATGTTGAAGCTGCCGGTCTCCCTTAGCGGATAGCAGACCAGATGCGCCGAACCGCCGAGAAAAGCCGAAACGCTTGCCCGGTCGAGGAAACCGGGCGCCTCAGTTTCGGCAATCGTAAAACGGTAGGCGATATTGCCGGAAAAGCGCGGCGAGGGGCTGCCCGGAATGGATTGCCGAACCTTTGACCAGACGCCGTCCGCGCCGATCACAACATCGGCCGCGCGCTCGAAAGACGGTAGGGTCGAATTTATCCGCACGCCGAGGTGAAGCCGGCAGAGCGGATCGGCGGTAACCGCAGCCAAAAGGACTTTCTGCAATGTGGTGCGATGCAAGACGCCATACGGGGCGCCCCAGCGTTCCCGCGCGAATTTGCCGGCCGGCACCGCCGCGAGCTGGCGCAGCGATCCGCCCGATATCAGCCGGATTGCGTCGGGCTCGAGCCAGACCTTTGACAGTCTTTCAAGGATACCGAGTTCGGCAAGGATGCGCGAAGCGTTTGGCGAAACCTGTAATCCGGCGCCGACGTCGGTGAGTTCGCCCGCCTGCTCGAAGATCTCCGAACTGATGCCCCGGCGCGAAAGCGCAAGGGCAACTGTCAGCCCTGATATCCCGGCGCCGATGATGGCGGCATGTTCGACCGGCATTGTCCGTCCGATCCGGATCTGGACCGACTATGCCGCCTTCACGTGGAAAACGCAGCCGGCCGGATTGGTCTGGCTGGGCTTGAGCGTGGAATTGAAGCGATAGAGCGTCGAGCAGTAGGAACAGACCTTCTCATTGTCGTCGCCCATGTCGATGAAGATATGCGGATGATCGAAGGGAGCCGAAGCGCCGGTGCACATGAATTCCTTGACACCGACTTCGATAACGCGGTGACCGCCGTCGTTCTGGAAGTGGGGAATGTTGTGGCCGGCCATGTCGCTCTCCGAATGCTTTGAAATGTGCGCGAACCTTATAAGCCTTCGCCGCAAATGTGTAGAGCCAAACCGCCGCGCCGGGCACAGTTTTTAGCCGCAGTTTTTGGCTTCACGATGAAAGGCCGCTCGACTATGGTCGCGCCAAAAAGGAAGGCCCGATGAACCTGAATACACCCGCATTTTCAAGCTTCACCCATGATGGATTGCAGCTCGCTTTCTTTGATGAGGGCGATCCGGCCGGTGTGCCGGTGTTGTTGATCCACGGCTTTGCCTCGACTGCAAACGTCAACTGGGTCCATCCGGGCTGGCTGAAGACGCTCGGCGATGCCGGCTACCGGGTGATCGCCATGGACAATCGCGGCCACGGGGCAAGCGACAAGCCGCACCATGCCGAAGCCTATCGTCCATGGGTCATGGCCGGTGATGCGATCGCCTTGCTGGATCATCTGGGCATCCCAGAAGCCAATGTCATGGGCTATTCGATGGGCGCGCGCATTTCCGTATTTGCCGCACTTGCCAATCCGCATCGCGTCCGTTCGCTGGTTCTTGGTGGCCTCGGCATCGGCATGACCGACGGTGTCGGTGACTGGGACCCGATCGCCGATGCGCTGCTGGCGCCCTCGCTGGACGCGGTGACCCATGCCCGCGGCCGCATGTTCCGCGCCTTCGCCGAGCAGACGAAGAGCGACCGGGTCGCTCTTGCCGATTGCATCCGCGGTTCGCGCGATCTCGTCGCCCGTTCTGATATGGCCAAGCTCGACATGCCGACGCTGATCGGCGTCGGCACGAAGGATGATATCGCCGGCTCGCCGCAGGAATTGGCGGCGCTGATGCAGAATGCCGAAGCGCTCGATATTCCGGGCCGCGATCATATGCTCGCCGTCGGCGACAGGGTTTTCAAGCAGGCGGTGCTGGCCTTCTATGCAAGGGTCGCCCATCGCTAACAACATCGTGATGCCGAAAAACCATGCTAAAAAACCATGGCGACGGCACCCATTTATGTTATTGGCGTTTTCCTCTATATATTGGCATTCCGAAAACGGCATTCCGGCTGGCAGCGAGGAGAGCGGCGATGGTCGCAAAGACTGACATTCGTGCTTTTGACACAGGCCATCCGCTGAAGGTGATGGATCCCATCTGGGACAGCCTGCGTGAGGAAGCCCGGCTCGCCGCCGAACGGGACCCGGTTCTCGCCGCCTTCCTCTATTCTACGGTGATCAACTACCATTCGCTCGAGGAATGCGTCATCCACCGCATCTGCGAACGTCTCGATCACCCCGACATGCAGGCGAACCTGCTGCGCCAGACCTTCGAGGAAATGCTCCTCGACTGGCCTGACTGGAGCTCCATCCTGCGCGTCGATATCCAGGCGATCTATGACCGTGATCCCGCATGCCTGCGCTTCATGGAGGCGGTGCTTTATTTCAAGGGCTTCCATGCGCTGCAGACACATCGTCTGGCCCATTGGCTGCTGAACCGCGGCCGGCGCGATTTTGCGCTCTATCTGCAAAGCCGCTCCTCCAGCGTCTTCCAGACCGACATCAATCCGGCCGCCCGTATCGGCAAGGGCATCTTCCTCGACCACGCCACCGGCCTCGTCGTTGGCGAGACCGCCGTCATCGGCGACAACGTCTCGATCCTGCACGGCGTCACACTCGGCGGTACCGGCAAGGAGGGCGCCGACCGCCATCCGAAGATCGGCTCCGGCGTCATGATCGGCGCCGGTGCCAAGATCCTCGGCAATATCGAGATCGGCTATTGCTCACGCGTCGCCGCCGGCTCCGTCGTCTTGAAGGCGGTGCCGCCCAAAAAGACAGTCGCGGGTGTGCCGGCCAAGGTCGTTGGTGAGGCCGGTTGTTCTGAGCCGTCGCGCAATATGGACCAGGTGATCGGCGCCGATATCTGAGCGCCCGTTGGAAACAAGGATAGGAAAAGTCGGCGGGATCCGAGCGGGGAGAGCCATGAGCAAACGGCAACCTTGCCTTTACACCGCTGCATTTCCTGTGCAAGAAGCGGCCAATCAAGACCGCTTACGGAGATGACAGAGTGAAGCCAGAAGAAATCAAGAAGCTCGACGCCTATTTCAAGCGCATGTTCAATCCGCAGATGATCGTCAAGGCGCGTCCACGCAAGGATGATTCTGCGGAAGTCTATCTCGGCGAAGAATTTCTGGGTGTCGTCTATATCGATGATGAGGACGGCGACCGCTCCTACAACTTCTCGATGGCGATCCTCGACGTCGATCTCTGATCGCGCTCGAAAGCTTCAAAAGGGCCGAACGGCGCGATCCGTTCGGTCCTTTTTTCGTTTTTTCGATTCGGAACGAGAATTTTTTCAAAACTTCCGGTTGTGGCATTCTGATATATTTTAGCAAAATCAGTTAAAGACGTACGTGCCCCGGCGCGCGGGCTTTGTTATATAATTGTAATGCAACTCATGGATGTTTTGCGGCGCACAAGACTACTTGACTATTTGTGCATTGCAGCTACCCTACCGCCATCAACAGCCCAACGGAGGATGGCTCATGTTCAACTTTGAAGACGCCAACAAGAAGAGCAAGGAAGCCGTCGACACGGCCCTGAAAACCTATTCCGACACGACCAAGGGCTTTCAGGCAATCGCCGCAGAAGCCACTGAATATTCGAAGAAATCCTTTCAGGACGCGGTGACGCATTTCGAAACGCTGGCCGGCGTCAAGAGCTTTGAGGCTGCCTTCGAGTTGCAGACGAGCTACGTCAAGGCGTATTTTGAAGGCTTCGTCTCCGAGACGACGAAGCTCGGTGAGATGTATGCCGATCTCGCCAAATCAGCCTACAAGCCCTATGAAGCGCCGATCGCCGCTGCCGTCGTCAAGACCGCCAAGTCGGTGTCGGCGGCGACGCCTGCTGCTGCATGAACTGATTTCAAAAGGCGCAACCTGCGCTACATATTGAAAAAAGAAGACCGGCTACGCATCTGTAGCCGGTCTTTTTGTTTCCACTTTCGCTGCAGCGCCCGCATGGGATCGGCCGGGGACTTTTTTGGTCTTTCCCGTGCATGCCGGCCATTTCTTGATTGCAGTGTCTGACAGGGGGCTTAAAATCAGCCTATTATGAACTAAGTTAGTGTTTCAGATATTCGGCGGGAAAAGCACCCTCCCATGCTCCGCTGGATTGCTTGAGGAATAAATGACAATGATCGCAAAGCCGATCCGGATGCAGAACGACAGCGAAAGGAACGGGGACAACGCAAATCGAACCTCGGTCATCACGCGCACCAAGCCGAAGACCAAGAAGCCCAATCTTTATCGTGTGCTGCTTTTGAATGACGACTACACTCCCATGGAATTCGTCATCCATATTCTGGAGCGTTTTTTTCAGAAGGATCGTGAAAGTGCCACCCGCATCATGCTCCATGTCCATAACCACGGCGTCGGCGAATGCGGAATATTCACATACGAGGTAGCGGAAACGAAGGTCAGCCAGGTGATGGACTTCGCCCGGCAGCACCAGCATCCGCTGCAATGCGTCATGGAAAAGAAGTGAGGATCTGAACGTGCCAACATTTTCGCCTAGTTTAGAGAAGGCGCTCCATCAGGCACTGACCTTTGCCAACGAGCGGCACCACGAATATGCGACGCTCGAGCATCTGCTGCTTGCCCTGATCGACGATGCCGATGCGGCCGCGGTCATGGGTGCCTGCAATGTCGATCTCGACGCGCTGCGCAAGACGCTCGTCGAATATGTCGATAACGAACTTTCCAACCTGATCACCGGTTATGACGAAGATTCGAAGCCGACCTCCGGCTTCCAGCGCGTCATCCAGCGTGCCGTCATCCACGTGCAATCGTCCGGTCGCGAAGAGGTGACCGGCGCCAACGTGCTCGTCGCGATCTTCGCCGAGCGCGAGAGCCACGCCGCTTATTTCCTGCAGGAGCAGGAGATGACCCGCTACGATGCCGTCAACTACATCTCCCACGGCATCGGCAAGCGCCCGGGCGTTTCCGAAGCGCGTCCCCCGCGCGGCGCCGAAGACGAAGCCGAAAGCAGCAAGCCGACGGCGCGCGGCGGCGAGGAAGAGGGCGGCCCCAAGAAGCAGCAGGATGCGCTCAAGGCCTATTGCGTCAATCTCAACGAGAAGGCCAAGGGCGGTAAGATCGATCCGCTGATCGGCCGTCACGCCGAGGTGAGCCGCACGATCCAGATCCTGTGCCGCCGTTCGAAGAACAATCCGCTCTATGTCGGTGATCCCGGCGTCGGCAAGACGGCGATCGCCGAAGGCCTTGCCAAGCGCATCGTCGAAGGCAAGGTCCCGGAAGCGCTCGCCGATGCGACGATCTTCTCGCTCGACATGGGCACGCTTCTGGCCGGCACGCGCTACCGCGGCGATTTCGAGGAGCGCTTGAAGCAGGTCGTCAAGGAACTGGAAGAATATCCGGGCGCTGTGCTCTTCATCGACGAGATCCACACGGTGATCGGCGCCGGCGCCACCTCGGGCGGCGCAATGGATGCGTCGAACCTCCTGAAGCCGGCCCTGTCATCGGGCGCGATTCGCTGCATCGGTTCGACCACCTACAAGGAATACCGCCAGTTCTTCGAGAAGGACCGGGCACTGGTCCGTCGTTTCCAGAAGATCGACGTCAGCGAGCCGTCGATCGATGATGCGATCGAGATCATGAAGGGCTTGAAGCCCTATTTCGAAGAATATCACCACCTGCGTTATTCGAACGATGCCATCAAGTCGGCCGTCGAATTGTCGGCCCGCTACATCTCCGACCGCAAGCTGCCCGACAAGGCGATCGACGTGATCGACGAAACCGGTGCGGCCCAGATGCTGCTGCCGCCGTCCAAGCGCCGCAAGCTGATCACCGAAAAGGAGATCGAGGCGACGGTCGCCACGATGGCGCGCATTCCGCCGAAGACCGTCTCCAAGGACGACGAGGCCGTGCTCGCCAATCTCGAGCAGGAACTGCGTTCGGTGGTCTACGGCCAGGACATCGCCATCGAAGCCCTTTCGACCTCGATCAAGCTGGCGCGTGCCGGTCTTCGCGAGCCGAACAAGCCGATCGGCGCCTATGTCTTCTCCGGTCCGACCGGCGTCGGCAAGACCGAGGTGGCAAAGCAGCTGGCATCGTCGCTCGGCGTCGAACTCCTGCGCTTCGACATGTCGGAATATATGGAGCGGCACACGGTTTCACGTCTGCTCGGCGCACCTCCCGGCTATGTCGGCTTCGACCAGGGCGGTCTTCTCACTGATGGCGTCGACCAGCACCCGCATTGCGTGGTCCTGCTCGACGAAATCGAGAAGGCGCATCCCGACATCTACAACATCCTCCTGCAGGTCATGGACCACGGGACGCTGACCGACCATAACGGCAAGAAGATCGATTTCCGCAACGTCATCCTGATCATGACGACCAATGCGGGCGCATCCGAAATGGCCAAGGCGGCGATCGGCTTCGGTTCGTCCAAGCGCACCGGCGAGGACGAGGAGGCGCTCACCCGCCTGTTCACGCCGGAATTCCGCAACCGTCTCGACGCGATCATTCCTTTCGCGGCGTTGCCGACGGCCGTCATCCATAAGGTCGTGCAGAAGTTCATCATGCAGCTGGAGGCCCAGCTTTCCGAAAGGAACGTCACCTTCGACCTGCATGAGGATGCGATCGCCTGGCTGGCGGAAAAGGGTTACGACGAGAAGATGGGCGCCCGCCCGCTTGCTCGCGTCATTCAGGATACGATCAAGAAGCCGCTCGCCAACGAAATCCTCTTCGGCAAGCTGAAGAAGGGCGGCGTCGTCAACGTCACCGTCGGCCCGAAGGAAGATGGCAAGCCCGGCATCGTGCTGGAAGCCATTTCGGAAACGGCGCCGATCAAGCCGAAGCCCGAAGCCGAGGTCGTGCATCCCGAAGGCGATGATGGGGATGACGGCGAGCTGAAGACGAAGGCGGCCCGCAAGACCCGCGCCAAGGCAGTGCCGCAGGCCGAGCCTGAGGTCCGCGACGCCCCGAAGAAGGGAAGCGCGGTTCCGAAGGTTCCACGCAAGAAGTAAGATACCGTCACCGAATTGGAAAAGGCCGCGTTCTCAGCGGCCTTTTCGTTTTCAGGCATCGGCAGGGACCGGTTACGCCAGCGCGGCCCTGATCTTTTCGGCATTGGCGGCAAGCACGGCACCGTCCTCCATCTTGCCGGAATGCGGCTTGAGGGCCGTACCCTCATGCCGCGGGATGACGTGGAAATGCAGATGGAACACCGTTTGCCCGGCGGCCGGTTCGTTGAACTGGGCGATGAACACGCCATCGGCGTCGAAGACGTCCTTGACCGCATTGGCGACCTTCTGGACGACTGATATCGCATGGGTGAGGGTGGCTGGATCGGCATCGAGGAGATTGCGGGACGGCGCCTTGGGAAGGACGAGCACATGGCCCGGCGCCTGCGGCATCACATCCATGAAGGCGATGGTATGCTCGTCCTCGTATACCCGGTGCGAGGGGATTTCGCCGCGGAGGATCTTGGCGAAGATGTTGTTGTCGTCATAAGCGGCCGGGCTGGTCATCACGAAATCTCCTCGTTTTTCACAGCGCCGTGCGTCTTTTCAAACGCGCAAAGGACGCTGTAGCACTTTGAATTGCTGCATAGTTTTATCCTTAAATCGATTCCGATTTAAGGAATATGCGTCGTTGAGCGGGTAGCGCGGCCGGTGCGGCGGCGTCAATCCTCCTGCAGACGTTCGCCCTTGCGGAAAGGACTGTGCTCGGTCAGCAATTCGCTCATCTGTTCGACATCGGCGCGCTCGCGCGCGAGATAGTCGCCGATCGCCCGGCGAAGGCCGGCATGAGCGACATAATGGGCGGAATGCGTCGTCACCGGCAGATAGCCGCGGGCGAGCTTGTGTTCGCCTTGCGCTCCGGCCTCGACCCTTTTCAACCCTTTCGAAAGGGCGAAGTCGATCGCCTGGTGATAGCAGACCTCGAAATGCAGGAAGGGATGGTCCTCGATGCAGCCCCAGTGGCGGCCGTAGAGCGTATCGCCGCCGATGAAGTTGATCGCGCCGGCGATATAGCGCCCGTCGCGCTTGGCCATGACGAGCAGGATGTCGTCGGCCATGCGCTCGCCAATCAGCGAGTAGAACTTACGGGTGAGGTAGGGCCGGCCCCACTTGCGCCCGCCAGTATCCATATAGAATTTGAAGAACTGGTCCCAGATGCGTTCCGTCAGGTCGCGGCCGGTCAGCCAGTCGATGCCGATACCGTTTTCGAGGGCGGCGCGGCGCTCCTTGCGCAACGCCTTGCGTTTGCGCGAGGCAAGCGTTTCGAGAAATTCCTCGTGATTGGCATAGCCGTCATTGATGAAATGGAACTGCTGGTCGGTGCGATGCAGATAGCCGTCCATCTCGAAGACGCCGATCTCTTCGTCCGGCACGAAGGTGATGTGGGCCGAGGAGATGCCGAGCCGCCGCACCACCTCCTTCAGGCTTTCGGCGATCGCGCTCTGGATCGGTAGCCGTTGCAGCCCCTCGGCGACAAGAAGACGCGGGCCTGTCGCCGGGGTGAACGGGATCGAGCACTGAAGTTTCGGATAATAACGCCCGCCGGCCCGCTCGAAGGCGTCGGCCCAGCCGTGGTCGAAGACATATTCGCCCTGGCTGTGGTTCTTGAGATAGCCGGGCAGGGCGCCGATCAACTCGCCGCGATCGGTCTCGAGCAGCAGATGGTGGCCGAGCCATCCCGTCTCTGCGTCGGCCGAGCCGGATTCCTCCAGCGACGATAGAAAAGCGTGTGAAACGAAAGGGTTGTAGGCAATCGTAGCGCAGGCCTTCGACGCTCCGGAAAGCTTGGCCCAGCTCTCCGGGGAAATCGCGGTAAAGGAGCGTTCGACGCGAATGGATAGTTCGTCAGTCATCGGACAAATGCGAAGCCTGTGGGAGGATGGTTTCGGCTCTGTCTCAGTCTGCGCATGATCTTGGCCAAAAAGCGAGCGTCAAGCAGCCACACGCGGATCGAAGCCTTCGAAGGTCATCTGGTCTGCGTTTGCGAATGTAAGCCGGCGCGCTGCTTCGTCACGCACCGTCCAGGTAATGACAGGAATGCCCTTTTCGCGTTCGCTGGTGATAAAGGCGTTCGGCAGATCGCCATAATGATAGGAGATGAAATCGAGACCGATCTCCATCGCCTTCGCATGCGTCTTGAACGCCTCCGGCGTGTTGCCGTCGGCCGTCAGCCCGAGCGGGTAAGGTGCGCCAAGCGCCTTCAGATCGCGCAGCAGCCAGTGGTTAAAACTCATCAGCGCCACCTTGCCCTCATAGCCTTCGAGCACCTCGAGCACGGCTTCGGCGAAACCTTCGTCATCGGCCTCCCGCCCCTTGAGCTCTAGCACCAGCGGCACCTTGCCCTTGACGAGATCGAGGAGCTGGCGCAGCGTCGGCACCTTGTCGCTAGTGCCGCCGATGGCGATCAGTCCGAGTTCCCGGGAGGTGCGCTCGCGGATGTCGCCGTGGAGGTTGCACAGGCGCTGCAGGTCCTCGTCATGAAAGATGACCGGTACGCCGTCGGAGGCGTAGTGCAGGTCGCATTCGATCGCAAACCCCGCTTCGACGGCGCGCGAGAAGGCGGAAAGCGTGTTTTCCCAGACATGCGTGTTGAGATCGTGATAGCCGCGATGGGCGACCGGCAGGTCCCTGATCCAGGCAACATTGGTCATTCTGCGATTTCCATGATAGCGTCTATCTCGACGGCGGCATTCAGCGGCAAGGCCGCCATGCCGACAGCGGCACGCGCATGTTTGCCGGCTTCGCCAAGCACGCCGGCAATCAGGTTCGAAGCGCCGTTGATGACGAGATGCTGCTCGACGAAGTCGGGCGCCGAGGCGACGAAGCCGTTCAGCTTGATGACGCGCCGGATACGGCCGAGATCGCCGCCAAGTGCCGCCTTTGCCTGGGCAAGGATGTTGATGGCGCAGAGTTCTGCGCCGCGCTGGCCCGTTGCAACGTCGACGGTCTTGCCGAGATGGCCCGAGACAGTGACCTTGCCGCCTTCGAGCGGCAGCTGGCCGGAGATGTAGAGAAGATTGCCGCTGATCACATAGGGAACGTAATTTGCAGCAGGTGCTGCGGCTTGGGGCAGGGTTATCCCCATCTCAATCAGGCGCGCTGCAATTTCATCGGACATTTTCGTCTCCGCTTTTGTTGTCAATTCTTCAAAAATTATGCATCAAGACTAGAATCTTTAATATGACAGTTTCGAGCCTCGATTTGGCCGAAAGCGTTCTTATAACATCGCGACCGAGTCCAACAGGAGTTAATGAATGTTCCGATCGAGTCTTGTCGCTCTGCTTCTCGCCAGCGTTTCCGCCAATGCATGGGCGGCTGCGCCCGCGGTTAGCGCTGCGATCGCGACCGGCCTCGTCGCACATCGCGCCGTCTACGATCTGGAACTGAAGGACGCCTCGGACCGCTCTGGCATCGCCGGCATGTATGGTCGTATGGTCTATGAGTTCGACGGCAGCTATTGCCAGGGCTTCACCACCAATTTCCGCTTCGTGACACAGATCGACACCGGCGACAGCGTGCGTGTCAGCGACCAGCAGACGAAGACCTTCGAGAACCTGAAGGACGGCAAGTTCACCTTCGACACCAAATCCTTCACCGACGAGCAGCTCGACAAGGAGGTCAACGGGGCGGCGCAGGACCAGCCGGATGGTGTCAAGGTCGATCTCAAGCAGCCGGCGAACCGTGAACTGCAGCTTGCTGAAAGCCGTTTTCCCACTGAACATATGCTCGATGTGATCCAGCACGCCAAGGACGGCAAGCGCTTCTTCGAGGCGCGCGTCTTCGACGGTTCCGATGACGGCGACAAGTCGCTGGCGACGACGACGATCGTCGGCAAGCAGGAGACGCCGATCGCCGAGGAAGCCGATGCCGGCAATGCCGGCGCCTTCTCGAAGACGGCCTTCTGGCCGGTGACGATCGCCTATTTCAACGAGAATGCGAAATCCGATGCTTTGCCGGTCTACCGCATGTCTTTCAAGCTCTATGAGAACGGCATCACCCGCGACCTGACGATGGATTACGGCGATTTCGTCCTGACCGGCAAGCTCGCCAAGCTGGAGCTGCTCGACCGCAAGGCCGAGGTTTGCAAGTAGGCGACGAGCTCTCGCCCGTCATAAAACTGTATCATAAAATTCACTATGGTTCGGCGATCAGCGATGACTGAGTCGCCGTCTGTCGTCCTGCTTTTCGGGTCGGTGCGATCCTGCTGCCGGCCGAGGTCGATGCCATCCTGCCGATGCCGGATGCAGGCGTCATGCTGTCGCTGCAGCCGACGCTGGCAGGCTGAGCCGCCAGGTTTTTTCGGCATAAGTCTTGCTTTTGTGCCAAATCGAATGTATGGGCACCGGCATTCCACACGTAAGGCATGGGATCGTCCGGGAGAAATCCGGGCTGTTCCGCCCGGTGGCATCCTCGAAGAGGGTGCTGTTCGCCTTGCGGAGGTTCAACCGGAAAAGGAGTAACAAGGCATGGCATTGCCTGATTTTTCTATGCGCCAGCTTCTTGAAGCAGGCGTCCACTTCGGCCACCAGACGCATCGCTGGAACCCGAAGATGAAGCCTTACATCTTCGGCGATCGCAACAACATTCACATCATCGATCTGGCCCAGACCGTTCCGATGCTGTCGCGCGCCCTTCAGGTCGTCAGCGACACCGTTGCCCGCGGCGGCCGCGTTCTCTTCGTCGGCACCAAGCGCCAGGCGTCTGAGATCATTGCCGACAGCGCCAAGCGCTCGGCCCAGTACTACGTCAACTCGCGCTGGCTCGGCGGCATGATGACGAACTGGAAGACGATCTCCAACTCGATCCAGCGCCTGCGCAAGCTCGACGAGATCCTGAACGGCGAAGCCCAGGGCTTCACCAAGAAGGAACGCCTGAACCTCGAGCGCGAGCGTGAAAAGCTCGACAAGGCCCTCGGCGGTATCCGCGATATGGGCGGCACGCCTGACCTGATGTTCATCATCGACACCAACAAGGAAAAGATCGCGATCGACGAAGCCAAGCGCCTCGGCATCCCGGTTGTCGCCATCATCGATTCGAACTGCGATCCGGACCTGATCGACTATCCGATCCCGGGTAACGACGACGCATCGCGCGCGATCGCTCTTTACTGTGAGCTGATCTCCCGCGCTGCCATCGACGGCATCGCGCGTCAGCAGGGCTCTTCCGGCCGCGATCTCGGCGCATCCTCCGAACTTCCGGTCGAACCGGCTCTCGAGGAAGCAGCCGAAGGCTGATGAAAGCGGGCGGATCCAAAGATCCGCCAAAGCTTACAGAGACTGGGAAAGGCCGCTCGCGACTCATCGAAGTTCGGCGGCCTTGCCCGTTTCAGGGCGAAGGCATCAGGCTCTTCGCCAGAGAAGTTTCGTTATGGCGCGTCTTCATCACGCTGTCATACATACAGGTACATTTCGTGCCTCAATCCGGTGCTGAGCCGCGCTTTACGGCCCACCGTATGAACCGACAAGAGGAAGCTAATGAGCGAGATTACGGCTGCAATGGTGAAGGAACTGCGCGAAAAGACCGGCGCAGGCATGATGGACTGCAAGAAGGCTCTTGCTGAAACCGGTGGCGACATGGAAGCGGCGATCGACTGGCTGCGCGCCAAGGGCATCGCCAAGGCCGACAAGAAGTCCGGCCGCACCGCTGCCGAAGGCCTCATCGGCGTTTCGAGCCAGGGCACCAAGGCCGTCGTCGTCGAAGTCAATTCCGAAACCGACTTCGTCGCCCGTAACGATGCCTTCCAGGAACTCGTCCGCGGCATCGCCAAGGTCGCCGTCTCGACCGACGGCACGGTCGACGCCGTTGCCGCTGCGACCTACCCGGCATCCGGCAAGTCCGTTTCCGACACGATCAAGGATGCGATCGCCACGATCGGCGAGAACATGAACCTGCGCCGTTCGACCGCTCTCTCGGTCGAGGACGGCGTCGTCGCCACTTATATCCACAATGCTGTTTCCGACGGCCTCGGCAAGCTCGGCGTTCTCGTGGCGCTGAAGTCGACCGGCGACAAGGAAGCCCTGAACGCCATCGGCCGTCAGGTCGCCATGCACATCGCGGCGACCGCGCCGCTGGCGATCCGCCCGGAAGAAGTCGATGCCGCCGTCGCCGAGCGCGAGCGCAACGTCTTCATCGAGCAGTCGCGCGCTTCCGGCAAGCCTGACAACATCATCGAAAAGATGGTCGAAGGCCGCATGCGCAAGTTCTTCGAGGAAGTCGCTCTTCTCTCGCAGGCTTTCGTCATCAATCCGGACCTGACGGTTGCTGCCGCCATCAAGGAAGCTGAAAAGGCCGTCGGCGCGCCGATCGAAGTTGCCGGCATGGCCCGTCTGCTGCTCGGCGAAGGCGTCGAGAAGGAAGAAACCGACTTCGCGGCCGAAGTTGCGGCTGCCGTCAAGGGTTGATCTTCCAGTCATAATTGGGAAAACACGAAGGGCATCGCGTGACAACGCGGTGCCCTTCGTGTATCGGGCATTCACGGCAATTTACGAGGAGCCAAGATGTCTTTAGAGCCTGTCTATAAACGCGTTCTACTCAAGGCTTCCGGCGAAGCGCTCATGGGTGGCCAGGGTTTCGGGATCGATGTGACGGTGGCGGACCGCATTGCATCCGACATAGCCGAGGCACGGCATATGGGCGTGGAAGTCGGCGTCGTCGTCGGTGGCGGCAATATCTTCCGCGGTGTCGCGGTGGCGTCCAAGGGCGGCGACCGGGTCACCGGCGACCATATGGGCATGCTCGGCACCATCATCAACGCGCTGGCGCTGGCGACCTCGCTGCGCAAGCTGAACATCGACACGGTGGTGCTTTCGGCCATCTCCATGCCCGAGATCTGCGAGAGCTTTTCGCAACGCGCAACCCTTTATCATCTGTCGATGGGACGCGTGGTGATCTTTGCCGGTGGCACCGGCAACCCCTTCTTCACCACCGATTCCGCCGCAGCACTTCGCGCCGCCGAAATGGGCGCGGAAGCGATCTTCAAGGGTACGCAGGTGGACGGCATCTACACCGCCGACCCGAAGAAATATCCCGATGCGACTCGCCTCGACCGCTTGACGCACCAGGAAGTGCTGGACAGGGGGCTTGCGGTGATGGACGTTGCCGCCGTGGCGCTCGCCAGGGAAAATTCCATTCCGATCATCGTCTTCTCGATCCACGAGAAGGGTGGTTTTGCTGAAATCTTGACGGGCGGTGGCCTCAAGACCATCGTCTCCGACAACTGATAAAGCTGCGCCGCGGTTTCGGCGCAGCCCTCGCCAGACGGGAGCATCGACATGAGTGAAGGTATCGATATCAAGGAACTGAAGCGCCGCATGGACGGCGCCATTTCCGCATTTAAGAGCGACATCGCATCGCTGCGCACCGGCCGTGCTTCGGCCAACATCCTCGACCCGGTGACGATCGAGGCCTATGGTTCTCGCATGCCGCTGAACCAGGTCGCCAACATCACCGTGCCCGAGCCGCGCATGCTGTCGGTTTCCGTCTGGGACAAATCGATGGTCAGTGCTGTCGAGCGCGGCATCCGCGAATCCAATCTCGGCCTCAACCCGATCGTCGACGGCCAGAACCTGCGCATTCCGCTGCCGGAACTGAACGAGGAGCGCCGCAAGTCGCTCGTCAAGGTGGCGCACGACTATGCCGAAAAGAGCAAGGTGGCGATTCGCCATGTCCGCCGCGACGGCATGGACGGCCTGAAGAAAGCCGAAAAGGACGGCGTCATCGGCCAGGACGAGAGCCGGGCGCAGTCGGAACGTGTACAGAAGATGACGGACGAGACGATTTCCGAAATCGACCGCTTGCTTGGCGAGAAGGAAAAGGAAATCATGCAGGTCTAGTGGATCTGTGCCTTTGCCTGGAAAGACCGGACGGGAAATGTCGGAATCTATATTTGTGACTGTGCCAGAGCATGTTGCCATCATCATGGACGGCAATGGCCGTTGGGCCAAGCAGCGTGGTCTGCCGCGCACGATGGGCCATCGCAAGGGCGTCGAGGCGGTGCGCGAGACAGTACGCGCCGCCGGTGCGGCCGGCATAAAATATCTGACCCTCTTTGCCTTCTCCTCGGAGAACTGGCGCCGGCCAGAAGCCGAGGTCTCCGATCTGCTCGGCCTGCTCAAGGCTTTCATCCGGCGCGACCTCGCCGAGCTCCACCGCCAAAACGTGCGGATCAAGGTGATCGGCGACCGCCACAGCCTGCGCAGCGATATTCTCGGCCTGCTTCTGGAGGCGGAGGAGACGACCAAGGACAACACGTCACTGACGCTCGTCATCGCCTTCAACTATGGCTCGCGCGACGAGATCGCCCGCGCCGTGGTGAGCCTCGCCAGGGATGTCGAGGACGGCCGCCTGAGGGCGCAGGATATTACACCCGCGCTGATTAACGCCCGCCTCGATACCGCGGGTATCCCCGACCCGGATCTTATTATTCGCACCAGCGGCGAAGAGCGGCTTTCCAACTTCCTCCTGTGGCAGGCCGCCTATTCGGAATTCATCTTCCTTCCGGAATACTGGCCGGATTTCAGCCCTGAGATCTTCCGCTCGGCGCTCGAGAAATTCGCCTCTCGCGACCGGCGCTTCGGCGGCCTGTCGTCGCAGGCGGCTGCGGTCGGCACCTGATGCAGAGGGAACTGAAGCTCCGCATCGTTTCAGGATTGATTCTTGCGGCCATCGTTCTTGCCGCCACCTGGTATGGCGGCCTTGCCTTCCGTATCCTGGCGGTCGCCATTGGCCTGCTGATCTACTATGAATGGTCGAAGATCACCGGCATCGCGCGGGATTGGATCGTCAATGCCGTCGGCTGGATCGGTGAGGCGGCGGTCGCCTTCCTCGTGCTTGTCGGCAATTTCGAATTCGCCGCCGGCATGTTGGCCGGCGTCACCGCCGTCGGCATAGCCCTGGTCATCCTGCATGGTACGAGCCGCTGGTTGCCAGTGGGCCTGTTTTATGCCGGCGTCACCGGCCTGGCGCTTGCCGCGATCAGAAGCGATGACCGGCTTGGCCTTTACGCCATGCTCTTCGTTTTTGCCGTCGTCTGGGCGACCGATATCCTTGCCTATTTCGTCGGCCGGGCGCTCGGAGGACCGAAGCTTGCTCCTTCGATCTCGCCGGGAAAGACCTGGTCCGGCGCAATCGGCGGCGCCGTTTCGGCGGTCGCAGCCGGCGTCGTTCTCATCCATTTTCTCCTTCCGGGCGCTGAAATCATCGCCGCCTTCGCAGCGCTTGTTCTCTCCATTTGCAGCCAGTCCGGCGATCTTTTCGAATCGTTCATCAAGCGGAGATTCGGCGTCAAGGATTCCAGCCGTCTCATTCCGGGCCATGGCGGTGTCATGGACCGTGTCGACGGACTGATTTTTGCCTGTTTTTCGGCGTTCTTGCTTGCAGGGCTTTTTTCCCTGATAAAGGGGACCGGAATGACGTCGCTTGGCGCGGCATTGTTCGGACTCTGACAACGCGGCAGTCTGACGGAAGGCACTCATGGAAACGCTGAGCGGCATATACGCATTTTTGATGGGGAATATCGTTACCTTCATCCTCGTGCTGTCTCTGCTCGTCTTCGTGCATGAGATGGGCCATTACCTCGTCGGGCGTTGGAGCGGCATTCGCATCCTTGCCTTTTCCGTTGGCTTCGGTCCGGAGATATTCGGCTTCACCGATCGCCACGGAACGCGGTGGAAGATCGCGGCGATCCCGCTTGGCGGCTACGTCCGGTTCTTCGGCGACGAGGATGCCTCGAGCAAGCCCGACACCGACAAGATCGCCGCCATGTCCGAGGAAGACAGGGCGCGCTCCTTTGCTGGCGCCAAGCTGTGGAAACGCGCTGCAACCGTCGCGGCTGGCCCGATCGCCAATTTTCTGCTGGCGATCGCCATCTTCACCATTCTTTTCTCGGTCTATGGCCGCACGATCGCCGATCCTGTCGTTGCCGAGGTCAAGCCTGATGGCGCCGCGGCTGCCGCTGGCGTGCTTCCAGGCGATCTATTGGTCGCCATCGATGGCGGCAAGGTCGAGACCTTCGACGACGTGCGCCGCTATGTCAGCATCCGTCCGAGCCAGAAGATCGTCGTGACCATCGAGCGTGGTGGGCAGAAGCTCGATCTGCAGATGGTGCCGCAACGCGTCGACATGACTGACCAGTTCGGCAACAAGGCTGAGGTCGGCCAGATCGGCATCGTCACCAACCAGCAGGCCGGCAATTTCCGCCTGCAGACCTATACGCCGCTGCAGGCGTTGCGTGAGGCTGTGCTCCAGACCCGGGATATCGTTACCGGCACCTTCAAATATATCGCCAACATCTTCAGCGGAACGATGCGCGCCGATCAATTGGGTGGGCCGATCCGCGTGGCGCAAGCTTCGGGCCAGATGGCGTCGCTTGGGATAGGCGCGGTGTTGCAGCTTGCGGCGGTGCTTTCCGTTTCGATAGGATTGCTTAACCTGATGCCGGTTCCGGTACTTGATGGCGGCCACCTGATGTTCTATGCGGTGGAAGCGGTGAGGGGAAAACCGCTGGGCTCTTCGGCCCAGGAAATTGCCTTTCGCATCGGCCTGGCGATGATACTGACATTGATGGTTTTCACGACCTGGAACGATATTGGCTCGTTGAGAGGGTAAACGAGCAAGGCGAGGGTAATTACTATTTATTTACGATGTTTCAAGGCTGTAGTGGCGAATGGGTCACGCTTGCAAATGAAGTAAACAGAAATTAACGACCTGCCTTGCTTGTATGTCAAAAGCGGGTAAAACGACACACGTGACCGGAATCGGGTTCTCCTGGAACCGGGGACGAGGGAAACAAAAGGTAATGGGTGAAATGAAGGCTGGTTCAAAGTTTTTGAACGCAGTATCGGCGGTTGCGCTGTCTGCTAGTGTTGTTGCTTCGGGCGCAGGTGCTTTGACGTTCGTTTCCGCTACGGCCGCTGAGGCCGCGGTTATCCAGCGCATCGATGTGCGCGGCGCAAGCCGTGTCGGCGCGGAAGCCGTTCGGTCGAACCTCACCATCGCTCCTGGAAAGAGTTTTTCGAACAGCGATATCGATGCATCGGTCAAGCAGCTCTACGGGACGGGTTACTTCTCCGACGTCAAGATCTCGGTCTCCGGAAGCACGCTCGTCGTCAACGTTCAGGAAGCCCAGCTCGTCAATCAGGTCGTCTTCAACGGCAACCGCAAGATCAAGGACGACAAGCTCGCGACGATCGTCCAGACCCACGCTGCTGGTCCCTACAGCGACACCCAGATCCAATCCGACATTCAGTCGATCAAGGAAGCTTACGCTGCCACCGGCCGCAGCGAGGTCGAGGTCACGACGCAGGTGGTGCCGCTCGGCGAAGGCCGCGTCAACCTCGCCTTCGTCATCAACGAAGGTGATCGCACCAAGATCGATTCGATCAACTTCGTCGGCAACAATGCCTACAGCGCCGGCCGCCTGGCTGCCGTCATCAACACCAAGCGTTCGAACTTCCTGTCGTTCCTGACCCGCAAGGACGTCTATAACGAAGACAAGCTCCACGCCGACGAAGAAGCGCTGCGCCAGTTCTATTACAATCGCGGCTACGCCGACATGCGCATCGTTTCTTCCGATGCCGCCTTCGACGACGCGACCAACAAGTACACGCTCACCTTCAACATCGAGGAAGGCCAGCGTTACGACTTCGGACCAGTGACCGTCCAGTCGACCGTCGAAGGCGTCGGCTCCGACCAGTTGCAGCCGCTCGTACGCACTCGCGAAGGCCAGGTCTATAACGCCAAGGAAGTGCAGAAGTCGATCGAGGCGATCTCCGATCAGGTGGCGTCTGCCGGTTATCCCTTTGCGCGCGTCACGCCGCGCGGTAACCGCGACCTCAACAACAACACGATCGGTGTCGAATATCTGGTCGACCAGGGCGAGCGCGCCTATGTCGAGCGCATCGAGATTCGCGGCAACAGCCGCACGCGCGACTACGTCATCCGCCGTGAATTCGACATGAGCGAAGGCGACGCCTTCAATCAGCAGATGATCACCAAGGCCAAGCGTCGCCTCGAAGCGCTCGGCTATTTCTCCTCAGTCAACATCTCCACCCAGCCGGGCAGCTCCCCGGACCGGGTCGTGGTGGTTGTCGATGTGCAGGATCAGTCGACCGGTTCGTTCGGTGTCGGTGCGGGTTATGCCGCCGGCGGCGACGGCCTGCTGCTCGAAGCCTCGATCGAGGAAAAGAACTTCCTCGGCCGCGGCCAGTATATCCGCATCTCGGCCGGCGGCGGTCAGGAAGGCTCGCGCGCCTACGGCGTCAGCTTCACCGAGCCTTATTTCCTTGGCTACCGTCTGGCGGCAGGCTTCGACGTCAACCGCAGCGAAACGTCGAGCAATGACAACTACGATTACGAGGAAACCAGTGTCGTCCTGCGCGTCACCGCGCCGATTACCGAGGATCTGGCGACGACCTTCCGTTATAACTACAAGCAGATGAAGTATGACGCTGATAACAGCGATCTTTCCGATCTGTCTGCTCCGTATCAGCACCTGGTTGAGGACAGCCCGTGGACACGTTCTTCCGTCTCGCAGACGCTGACCTACAACACGCTTGACGACACGGTCCTGCCACGCGAAGGCATCTATGCGACGGCGACGCAGGAAATTGCCGGTCTCGGCGGTGACTCGCAGTTCTACAAGATCTACGGCAAGGCTCGTTACTACCGTCTGCTCGCCGACGATGCCGATATCATCGGTTCGGTCTCGGCTTCGGCGGGTTATGTCATCGGCTTTGGCGACCATCTGAACGTCTTCGACCAGTTCACGCTGACCAACGGTGACATTCGTGGCTTCGAAAACAAGGGTATCGGCCCGCGCGTTTCCGGTACCAACGACGATCCGCTGGGCGGTACCACTTATTTCACAGCATCGGCCGAAGCGACCTTCCCGATGCCCGGCTTCCCGCGTGACTTCAACCTGCGCGGCGCGGTCTTCGCCGACGCCGGCACGTTGTTCGGCAACGACGTTGACCTGAGGGGCGACGGCATCGAAGGCGAAGACGCCTCCCTGCGCGCTTCCGTCGGTGTCGGTGTCGTCTGGCAGTCTCCCTTCGGTGCGTTGCGTCTGGATTACGCGATCCCGGTCCTCAAGGAAGACTTCGACAAGACGCAGAACTTCAAGTTTGGCATCAACAACCAATTCTGATATCGGCAGTCCGGAACTGTAAGACTCAATTCCGTTCTGGAGCATTGCCGATGGAGCAAAACGTTTTCTTTCTGCCCCATGAAGGTCTGAAGCTCGCTGAGCTGGCAGAGTTTCTTGGGGCGGAACTTGTCAATTCCGACCATGCCGGTGTTATTGTCAGGTCCGTTGCCCCCATCAGCCGGGCACGGGCAGGCGATGTCTGTTATATCCTGTCGCGCCGCAGCCGCGATGAGCTGGCGACATGCGAAGCCTCGGTGGTGATCTGCGACAAGGCGCTTGCTGATCTCGTACCTCAGCATATCCCGGTCATTCTGTCGTCCAATCCGCATGCGGCCTTCGCGATGGCGGGCGGCCTGCTTTATCCCGCAGCCTTGCGCCCGGTCACCTTTTCGCCAGGTGAAGGCGAGATCGCGCCAAGCGCGGTGATCGATCCGAGCGCCAAACTCGAAAAAGGTGTGATCGTCGAGCCGATGGCCGTCATCGGTGCGCATGCTGAGATCGGCGAGGGGACGCGCATTGGCGCGCAGAGCATCATCGGTCCGGGCGTCAAGATCGGCCGGGATTGTTCGATTGCGGCCGGTGCGAGCATTCTCTGTGCACTGCTCGGCAATGGCGTCATCATCCACAACGGCGTCCGCATCGGCCAGGATGGTTTCGGCTACGCGCCGGGTCCGCGCGGCATGATCAAGATCGTCCAGATCGGCCGGGTGATCATTCAGGACAATGTCGAGATCGGCGCCAACACCACGATCGACCGCGGCGCCATGGACGATACGGTGATCGGCGAGGGCACCAAGATCGACAACCAGGTCCAGATTGGCCACAACGTTCAGATCGGCCGCCATTGCGCCGTCGTTGCGCAGGTCGGCATCGCCGGTAGCGCGAAGATCGGCAATGGCGTGCAGATCGGCGGCCAGGTCGGCATCAAGGGGCATGTGACGATCGGCGACGGCGTGCAGATCGCCGCCCAAAGCGGTATCATGACCGATCTTGCCGCCGGCGGACAATATGGTGGCACACCTGCGCGTCCGCTAAATGACTATCTGAGAGATGTCGCGCAAATGATGTCCAAGACGAGAGTGCGCGGGAAGAAACCTGGAGGCGAGCAAAATGACTGAGGAAGCCACGACAACGCTTTCTTCGGCTGACATCATCGAGATCATGAAACTGCTGCCGCATCGCTACCCGTTTCTCATGGTCGACAAGATCATCGAGATCGACGGCGACAACACAGCGATTGGCATCAAGAACGTCACCGTGAACGAACCGCATTTCACTGGCCATTTTCCGGAATCTCCGATCATGCCCGGCGTTCTCTTGATCGAGGGCATGGCCCAGACCGCGGGTGCGATCTGTGCCAAGAAGGATGGACAGCCCGGCAACCTCGTCTATTTCATGACCATCGAGAATGCGCGCTTCCGCAAGCCCGTCGTACCCGGCGATCGTGTTGAATTCCATGTCAAGAAGCACAAGCAGCGCGGCAATATCTGGAAATTCCATTGCGATGCCAAGGTCGACGGCGCGCTTGTCGCCGAAGCCGATATCGGCGCGATGATCGTTCGTAAGGATCAGGCATGAGCACTATCGCCGAAAGCGCCCGCATTCATCCGATGGCCGCCGTCGAAGACGGTGCTGTTATCGGTGAGGGCGTCAAGATCGGTCCCTTCTGCCATGTTGGGTCGCACGTCGTCCTGCATGCGAATGTCGAGCTTTTGTCGCATGCGGTCGTTACCGGCCGCACCGTGATCGGCAAGGGCACGCGCATCTTCCCGATGGCGGTCGTCGGCGGCGATCCGCAGAGCGTGCATCACGGCGGCGAGGAGACGACGCTGACGGTCGGCGCCAACTGCACGATCCGCGAAGGCGTGACGATGAACACCGGCACGGCCGATTTCGGCGGCCAGACGATCGTCGGCGACAACAACCTCTTCCTTGCCAATTCCCATGTCGCGCATGACTGCCGGGTCGGCAATCACGTGATCATGTCGAACAACGTCATGCTCGCCGGTCATGTCGTCATCGAGGATCGTGTCATCCTGGGCGGTGGCTCGGCCGTTCACCAGTTCACCCGCGTCGGCCGTCAGGCCTTCGTCGGCGGGCTCTCGGCAGTGAGCTACGACGTCATTCCCTACGGTATGCTGAACGGCAATCCCGGGCTGCTGAGCGGCCTCAACGTCGTCGGCATGACGCGCGCCGGTGTCGACCGCGCCGTCATTCATAGAGTGCGCCGCGCCTACAAGTCGATCTTCGAAGGAACGGGCTCGGTCCGCGAAAACGCCGCCGCCATCCGCGAAGAATATGCCGATTGCGAGCAGGTGGTCCACATCCTCGATTTCATCGCCGCTGACAGCGACCGCGCCTTGTCCTCGCCGACCCGGGGACAGAAGGGCTAGTCCGTGACTTTATCCGGCGACACCGCTGCGGGCCGGCTGGCGATCATCGCCGGCGGCGGCCTTCTGCCTTCCTATGTCGCCGAAGCCGCGCGAGCGGCGGGTGAAAATCCCGTCATCGTCGCGCTGAAGGACGAAAGCGACCGGCGCTGGGAAGGGTATGACCATGCCGTCATCGGCATCGGCGATTTTGCAGCTCTCGAGGGCCTCTTGAACCGCTACGGCATCGGCCGTGTCGTCATGTCCGGCAGCGTGCGGCGCCGGCCGGAATGGCGCGAGGTGCGCCCGACGCTGCGCACTCTGATGAAGATGCCGGCCGCGATCCGCACCTTGCTGTCCGGCGGCGACGATACGGTGCTGCAGATGGTGATCCGGCTGATCGAGGGAAACGGCCGGCGCGTCGTCGGTGCCCATGAGATCGCCCCCGACCTTCTTGCCGCCGTCGGCCCGCTCGGCACGGCGATACCGGGCGAAGAAGACCGGCGCGATATCAACCGCGCGGCGGAAGCCGCCGAAATGCTCGGCCGGCTCGATGTCGGCCAGGGCGCCGTCGCCATCGGCGGGCGTATCGTCGCGCTGGAGGGTCTTGAGGGCACGGACGAGATGCTGGAGCGTGTCGCGGGTCTCAGAGCCGCCGGGCGCATCTCGCCGCGCCGCCGCGGCGCGCTTGTCAAGCTCTGCAAGCCGCAACAGGATATCCGTGCCGACCTGCCGGCGATCGGCGTTTCCACGGTCTTGAACGCGAGGAAAGCCGGCCTTGCCGGCGTCGCCGTCGAGGCCGGCCGCTCGCTGGTGCTCAATCGCGCCGCCGTCATCAAAGCCGCTGATGAGGCCGGGCTTTTCGTCTGCGGCATCGATCGCGGCCTGCCGTCATGGGGGCTCGAATGAACGGGGCGCCGCTGAAGATCGCCGTCATTGCCGGCGAGGTGTCGGGGGATCTGCTTGGAGCAGATCTCATTGCCGCCCTGAAGCGGATTCATAGCGGACCGGTGGAACTCGTCGGCGTCGGCGGCGAGGGGCTGCAGGCGGAAGGCTTGCGGTCCCTGTTCGATTTCTCCGAGCTGTCGATCATGGGCATCACCCAGGTGCTGAGTCGGCTGCCGAAGCTCTATACCCTGATCCGCCAGACGACGGCTGCCATCATTGCCGCAAAGCCTGATATTCTTCTCATTATCGACAGCCCGGATTTCACCCATCGCGTCGCCAAGCGTGTCCGCACCGCGCTGCCCGATCTGCCTGTTGTCGATTACGTCTGTCCGAGCGTTTGGGCCTGGAAGGAATATCGCGCCACGCGCATGCTCGGCTACGTCGATCATGTGCTCGCCGTCCTGCCCTTCGAGCCGGCAGTGATGCGCACGCTCGGCGGGCCTGAGACCACCTATGTCGGCCATCGCCTGACCGCCGATCCGGCGCTGCTCGAAGCGCGGCGGTTGCGCGCCGGGCGCGCACCCGTCGGCGAAGCGGGTAAGACGATCCTGATGCTTCCTGGGTCAAGATCCTCCGAAATCAGCAGGCTGCTGCCGTTTTTCGAGGACGCGGCCAGGGAACTCGTCGCCCGCAACGGCCCGATGCGTTTCCTGCTGCCCACCGTGCCGCACAATGAAGCGCTGGTGAAGGGTCTCGTCGCCGGCTGGGCCACGCCGCCGGAGGTCGTGGTCGGATCCATGCAGAAGTGGAAGGCCTTTGCCGAAGCGGATGCGGCGATGGCGGCTTCCGGTACGGTCATCCTCGAACTCGGCCTTGCCGGCGTGCCGACGGTGTCCGTCTATAAGACGGATTGGATCATCAGCCTGCTGACCAAGCGCATCAAGGTATGGACGGGCGCATTGCCCAATATCATCGCCGATTATGCCGTCGTGCCGGAATATCTGAACGAGGTGGTCCGCGGCGCAAGCCTGGCGCGCTGGATGGAGCGGCTGTCGGCCGATACGCTCCAATTGAAGGCAATGAACGAGGGTTACGATCTCGTCTGGCAACGCATGCAGACCGAAAAGCCGCCCGGCGAGCACGCCGCCGAGATCCTTCTCGACGTGCTGGAAAAGAAAAAACCCGGTCATTTCTGACCGGGTTTTCTTTTGGGTTCTTTTAAAGCGATCAGCGCTTCGAAACCGGGATGTAATCGCGCTTCGGTTCGCCGACATAGAGCTGGCGCGGACGGCCGATGCGCTGTTCCGGATCCTCGATCATCTCGTTCCACTGCGCGATCCAGCCGACGGTGCGGGCAAGCGCGAAGAGCACGGTGAACATGGTCGTGGGGAAGCCCAGCGCCTTCAGCGTGATGCCGGAATAGAAGTCGATGTTCGGATAGAGCTTCTTTTCGATGAAATATTCGTCGGTGAGCGCGATGCGCTCCAGCTCCATCGCCACTTCGAGCAACGGATCATCCTTGATGCCGAGTTCGCCGAGCACTTCATGCGTCGTCTTCTGCATGATCTTGGCGCGCGGATCGTAGTTCTTGTAGACGCGGTGACCGAAGCCCATCAGGCGGAACGGATCGTTCTTGTCCTTGGCGCGGGCGATATATTCCGGAATGTGGTCGACCGAGCCGATCTCGTTCAGCATGTTGAGCGCTGCTTCGTTGGCGCCGCCATGCGCGGGGCCCCAGAGGCAGGCGATGCCGGCGGCGATGCAGGCGAACGGGTTGGCGCCCGACGAACCGGCGAGACGGACGGTCGAGGTCGAGGCGTTCTGCTCATGATCGGCATGCAGGATGAAAATGCGGTCCATGGCGCGGGCAAGCACCGGATTGACCACATATTCCTCGCAAGGCACGGCAAAACACATGCGCAGGAAGTTCGAGGCATAGTCGAGGTCGTTCTTCGGGTAAACGAAGGGCTGGCCGATATGGTACTTGTAGGCCATGGCGGCAAGCGTCGGCATCTTGGCGATCATGCGCAGGCTGGCGACCATGCGCTGGTGCGGATCGGTGATGTCGGTGGAGTCGTGGTAGAAGGCCGACAGCGCGCCGACGCAGCCGCACATGACGGCCATCGGATGCGCATCGCGGCGGAAGCCGGTGAAGAAGCGGCTCATCTGCTCGTGCACCATGGTGTGGTGCGTGACGCGATAATCGAAATCCTTCTTCTGCACGGTGGTCGGCAGTTCGCCGTAAAGCAAGAGGTAGCAGACCTCGAGGAAGTCGCCATGTTCGGCGAGCTGCTCGATCGGATAGCCGCGATGCAACAGGACACCTTCGTCGCCGTCGATGTAGGTGATTTTCGATTCACAGGATGCAGTCGACGTGAAACCCGGATCGTAGGTGAAGGAAGCCGTGTTCTTGTAGAGGGCACCGATATCGATGACGCTCGGGCCGATCGTGCCGCTTTTAACGGCAAGGTCGACTGATTTGTCACCGATTTTTATTGTAGCGCTTTGATCCGTCATGCTGATCCTCCGAAATGGCGGTGGCGCCATAAAAGCGCCATAGGGGTTAAGCGTCCTCACCGATAGCTATATGATCGCGAGGCTAATGCCAAGTTACCGTGATGGCATTTTGTGCATTGCAGTATCACCTTTTAGGCACTGCAGCGATGAGCCGCATGCATATCGGAAGCCGATGATTCGACTGCTCTTTTGGCTCTTTCAATTTTCCCTCACTTTTCAATCGATTATTCTTGCCGGATTTGATTGGCGGTTGCATTCTGCCTGTCGGGGCGAGTGACCTTGGGCAGCACATGCAGGAGTTGACGACAGTCGAATTGCGGCCGGAAGCAGGCGCCGGCCTTGCCGACTCCGCCGGTTTTTCTCCGGCTGTCGTGGTGACGCGGCTGCCAACGACGCAGTCGGCGACACCGTGGCGCCACCGGCTGCCGGCAGCAGCCTCGCAATCACTGCGTGCCGGCATGCGCATGCTGGGCGAAGAGGCGGACCATGGCCGCCTGCTGCTGTTCTCACCGGTCTTCCTCGGGGCCGGCTCAGCCTTCTGGTTTCTAGCGGCATCGGACTTCCCGCTCATTGCATCGCTGCTCTGCCTGTTGGTGCTGACCGTCGCGGTTCTCATCGCCAGCCGCAGCCGGGCGGCTTTGCGGGCAACGCTGCTGGCGCTTGCACTTGTCGCCTGCGGCGTGGTCTCGGCGCAGCTCGAGAGCCGACGGGCTTCGACCGTGATCCTCGATTCATCAGTGACGACGACGGTGACCGGCCGTGTCGAGCGGCGCGAAGGCGATGGTCGCGGGCGGTGGCGCTATATTCTTGCCGTCACCGGCACAGAGGCGCCGGAGGTGAAGCGGCCGCCGGGGCGCATAACCGCGATCGTCCGCGGCGCGGACGCGCCTTTCGAGATCGGTGATATCATAACCGGCAGAACACGGCTGACGCCGCCAGCAGGTCCAGCGCTTCCTGAGCTCAACGACTTCTCCTTCGGTGCCTATTTCGATCGCATCGGCGCCAACGGCTTCTTCTACGGTGCGCCGACAAAGGTCGATTTGCAGGCAGGTCCGCAAGCGGCCAGATCGACGACGGAAGCGCTGCTCGAAGGTCTCTACCGGCTGCGCAGCGGTATCGGCGACCGCATAAGGTCGATCCTGCCCGGCGACACCGGCGCTTTTGCCGCTGCTCTGGTGACGGACGAGCGGCGCGCCATCTCGAATGAGACGACGGAGGCGCTGCGCCAGTCCGGTCTGGCTCATATCATCGCTATCTCCGGCCTCAATATGGCGCTGTCAGCCGGCATCTTCTTCGTCGGTTTCCGCATGCTGCTCAGCCTCTTTCCCGGTGTCGCCCAAGCCTATCCGACCAAGAAGATCGCCGCTGCCGGCGCGCTCATCGCCGTCACGGCCTATTTCCTGATCTCCGGCTTTGCCGTCTCGGCCGAACGCGCCTTCATCATGATGGCGATCATGTTGATTGCCGTCTTCTTCGACCGGCCGTCGATCAGCCTGCGCAATGTCGCTCTCTCGGCGCTCGTCATTCTCGCCATTTCACCGTCTGAGGTCTTGGGTCCGAGCTTCCAGATGTCCTTTGCTGCGACATTGGCGTTGGTATCTGGCTACCAGCTGTGGAAGGACCGGCGCGTCCGCGAAAACGCTTTCCTGAAGCTGCCGGTTTTTCGGCCCGTCGTTACGGTTGCGGGTTTCTTCGGCGGCGTCTTCCTGACCTCGCTGATCGGCGGCTTTTCTACCGCGCTGTTTTCGATCGAGCATTTTCATCGCCTGACTGCCTATGGCCTGCCGGCAAACCTCGCGACGATGCCGATCATCTCCTTCATCATCATGCCGGCCGGGTTGCTGGCGATGCTGCTCATGCCTTTCGGTCTGGATGTTTTGCCTTGGAAGGTCGTCGGATTCGGCCTCGATCTGGTGATCTCGATCGCAAAGACGGTGTCCGGCTGGGGTGGCGACATCGGCATCGGCCGCTTGCCCGCTTGGTATTTCGCGATAGCCGTCGCAGGCTTTCTGCTGCTGACGCTGCTCCGCACCCGGCTGCGCCATATCGGCACGTCGATCATCGCGATCTCGACGCTAGTCCTCTTGCTTCTGCCGGTTCCCCGGCCGCCGGATCTGGCGATTTCGGAGGATGGTGGTCTCGTCGCAATCGTCGAGGCGGGGGCCATGGCTTCCAACCGTGAAAGACCGCCGGATTTCATCTTCGACCAGTGGCAGAGAGCGCTGGTCCTGCCGACGCATCACCCGCCGAAGATGCTGGATGGTCCTGTTATTCCGCCGGAGGGAGAAGACCGCCGCGTCAGGCTTTCCCGCGATCAGCAGAACGAAGCAAGGTCGGCGATGCGGGCGGCTGCAGCGGCCGGTGAAGCAAACCGCTTTTCCTGCGTCAAGAAGGCCTGGTGCACATCAAGGCTTGGCAATGGTCACGTGGTTGCTGTCATCGACAATGCCGCCTATCTCGGTCCGGCATGCGACGCGGCCGATATCGTCGTGACGTCGGTCCGCCTGCGCTTCAACAGCTGCCGCTCAGGGGCGACGCTCTTCACCGGCGAAACGTTGCGCAAGACCGGTTCCGTCGAGTTGCGCTTCGCCGACGCCGGCCTGGAGGTCGCAACCGCATTCGATGCATTGTCGCGGCCATGGATGCGGCATCGCGCCTATGACTGGCGCAGCAACAGTTTTGCCGAATCCAGACTGCCTGATGTCAGTGATAGCGGCGAATGAGGCCGACGAGCTTGCCCTGAACCTTGACGCGGTCCGGCCCGAAAATCCGGGTCTCGTAAGCCGGGTTGGCCGCTTCCAGTGCGATCGAGGCGCCCTTGCGGCGGAAGCGTTTGAGTGTCGCTTCTTCGTCGTCGACGAGAGCAACGACGATGTCGCCAGGACTTGCGGTGCTGCCGTTGCGAATGATCACGGTGTCGCCGTCGAAGATGCCGGCGTCGATCATCGAATCGCCCTTGACCTCCAGCGCATAATGTTCACCGGAACCGAGCATGTCGGCCGGAACGACGATGTCGTGGGTGTTGTTCTGGATCGCCGAGATCGGAACACCGGCGGCGATACGGCCCATGACCGGCACGGAGACCGAGTTGCCGTTGTCGGCGACGGGTTTTGTGGGAGCAGGAGTGGCGACCGGCTGCGGCTTGCCAAGGCTGCCCTCGATGACGCTGGGCGAAAAGCCCCGCCGGGGCTGAATGCTGGGGCTGTAGGCCTCCGGAAGCTTGATGACCTCGAGCGCACGGGCGCGGTTCGGTAGGCGGCGAATGAAGCCACGTTCCTCGAGCGCCGTAATCAGCCGGTGAATCCCGGACTTGGAAGCGAGGTCCAGGGCATCCTTCATTTCGTCGAAAGATGGCGGAACGCCGGATTCCTTCATGCGCTCATGAATGAAAAGGAGAAGCTCCTGTTGTTTGCGCGTGAGCATCGACGTTGTGACCTCGTGATTGAAACAAATCCAGAACAGACACTATATGTTCCATATGTGTTCCGCAAGTAGCTAAATTTCCGTAAAACTTGGCGCCAACTCGTTGAGATTTTTATTTTCATTCGCCGGATTGGGACACATGTCTTGCATTGAGGGGCGCGCCATCGCACATCTCTTGCCGTTTCCAGGAGGGATATCATGAACGAGCGTTCCGCCAAGCCGCACCCGCTGGATCATGTGGTGCTGCCCGTCGTCAACATTGATCTGGCGCGCGAGAGGCTTGGCAAGCTCGGCTTCACCGTTGCCGCCGATGCACGCCATCCCTTCGGAACGGAAAACGCCTGCGTCTTTTTTGCCGACAAGACCTATCTGGAGCCGCTCGGGATTGCGAGTGTCGAGGAGAGCGAGGCCTCAGCGCGGCAAGGCAATGTTTTCACCGCCCGCAACCGGGCCTTCCGCTTCCGCTGCGGCGAGGAGGGGCTTTCGGGGCTTGCTTTCGGTAGTAAGGATGCCGGCATCGATCATCAGAACTTCGTCGGCAACGGATCGAGCGCCGGCGAGATGCTGCAGTTCACCCGGCCGATGACGATGCCGGACGGTTCTGAGAGCATCGCCGGCTTCAAGCTGGCTTTTGCCGGCGACCTGCGCGCGCCCGATCTCTTCCTTTTCAGCGTCGAACGCGTCAATCCGCTGCCGGCCGACCGCGGCGCGCTGGAGACGCATGCCAATGGCGTCACCGGCATTGCCGAGATCGCGCTCTGCGCGCCTGATGCCGCCGCTTTCGGGGCCTTCGTCGGCCTTGCCGCGGCGCAGGCGGCAGTCGAGAAAACCGGTTTTGGCGTCAATGTTGCTGCTTCGAACGCGAAAATCAGCCTGATGACGCCGGAAGGGCTAGAAGCCTATTTCGAGATCGCCGGCTCATCCGCCGATCGCGGCCTGCGTGGCCGGGCAATCCTCTTCATTGTCGCCGATCTTGCCGTGACAGAAGCGCATTTGGCTGCTAACGGGGTGACATACACGCGCAAGAACAATCGCATTCTGGTGAAGCCCGCGCCCGGGCAGGGCACGCTCTTCGCCTTCGAGGAGACACGATGAGCACTGAGACGAATTCCGAAGTCAAGATCGGCGAAGGCCAAGGCCAGGTCACCTTTTCCAATACCGGCCGCCTGTCGCTGATTGCCGGTCCCTGCCAGATGGAGAGCCGCGACCACGCCTTCATGGTTGCCGGCACGCTGAAAGAGCTTTGCGCAAAGCTCGGCATCGGCCTCGTTTACAAGAGCTCCTTCGACAAGGCGAACCGCACCTCGCTCTCGGCTGAACGCGGCATCGGGATCGAAAAGGGCATGGAGGTCTTTGCCGACCTCAAGAAGGAATTCGGCTTTCCTGTCCTGACCGACGTTCATACCGCCGAGCAATGCGCGGAGGTGGCAAAGGTCGTCGACGTCCTGCAGATCCCGGCCTTCCTTTGCCGACAGACCGACCTTCTCATCGCCGCCGCCAAGACCGGCCGCGTCGTCAATGTCAAGAAGGGCCAGTTCCTCGCTCCCTGGGATATGAAGAACGTCCTGAAGAAGCTCAACGCCAGCGGCAATCCGAACGTGCTGCTGTGCGAGCGCGGCGCCTCCTTCGGCTATAACACGCTGGTTTCCGACATGCGCTCGCTGCCGATCATGGCGGCGATGGGCGCGCCCGTTATCTTCGATGCCACCCATTCCGTGGCGCAGCCGGGTGGGCAGGGCGATTCCTCCGGCGGTCAGCGGGAATTCGTGGAAACGCTGGCGCGCGCAGCAGTGGCCACCGGTATTGCCGGCGTCTTCGTCGAAACCCACCAGGACCCCGACAATGCACCTTCGGACGGCCCCAATATGGTCTATCTCAAGGACATGCCGCGGCTGCTTGAAAAGCTGCTTGCCTTCGATGCGGTCGCCAAGGTTTGACGTTCAACAGCCTGACATGATCGTGCTATAGGCATGTCGCGAAAAAGTGTGCAGCGGTTTTGCGACAACGACATGCGGAAAGCCAAACACCTAAAGCGTGGCAAGCGAATCTGAAGATCGCGACGCGCTTTAGGCGAGATCCGAACGCTGGTTCGAAGGCTGGAAATTGCAGCATTGTAATTTGCACGCCTTCGACTAAGACAGGTTTCGAACCGACTTATCACCACCCACCGAGCAGGAAGAACCCATGACTGCAATCACCGATATCATCGCCCGCGAGATTCTCGATAGCCGTGGCAACCCCACCGTCGAAGTCGATGTCTATCTCGAAGATGGCAGCATGGGCCGCGCGGCCGTTCCCTCGGGCGCCTCCACGGGCGCGCATGAGGCGGTCGAACTGCGCGACGGCGGCAAGCGCTACCTGGGCAAGGGTGTCGAAAAGGCGGTGGAAGCCGCCAACACCGAGATCTTCGACGCGATCGGTGGCATCGATGCTGAAAACCAGATCCAGATCGACAACATCATGATCGAGCTGGACGGCACGCCGAACAAGTCGCGCCTCGGCGCCAATGCCATCCTCGGCGTGTCGCTCGCCGTCGCCAAGGCTGCCGCCCAGGCGTCCGGCCTGCCGCTCTACCGTTATGTCGGCGGCGCTTCCGCCAGCCTGCTGCCGGTGCCGATGATGAACATCATCAACGGCGGCGCCCATGCCGACAATCCGATCGATTTCCAGGAATTCATGATCCTGCCGGTCGGCGCCGATTCGATCGCCGAAGCCGTGCGCATGGGTTCGGAAGTCTTCCATACGCTGCGCAAGGAACTTGCCGCGCAGGGCCATAACACCAATGTCGGCGACGAAGGCGGTTTCGCACCGGGTCTGAAGAGTGCTTCGGAAGCTCTCGACTTCATCATGAAGTCGGTCGAGAAAGCCGGCTACAAGCCGGGCGAGGACATCTACCTCGGCCTCGACTGCGCCTCGACCGAATTCTTCAAGGACGGCAAATACGTTCTCGAAGGGGAAGGCCGCACGCTGGAATCGGGCGCCATGGCCGAATATCTGGCTGAGCTCGCCGCCAAGTATCCGATCATCTCGATCGAGGACGGCATGGCCGAAGACGATTGGGACGGCTGGAAGACGCTGACCGACCTGACCGGCAAGAAGACCCAGCTCGTCGGCGACGATCTCTTCGTTACCAACTCCGCCCGTCTTCGCGACGGCATCCGCATGGGCGTCGCCAACTCGATCCTCGTCAAGGTCAACCAGATCGGCTCGCTGACGGAAACGCTCGATGCCGTCAACACGGCGCACAAGGCGGCCTATACCGCCGTCATGTCGCACCGCTCCGGCGAGACCGAAGATTCGACCATCGCCGATCTCGCGGTCGCCACCAACTGCGGTCAGATCAAGACCGGCTCGCTGTCGCGTTCCGACCGTCTTGCCAAGTACAACCAGCTGATCCGCATCGAAGAGGGCCTCGGCCCGCAGGCCCAGTATGCCGGCCGCTCGATCATTCGCGGCTGATCGGATCTGATGTTCAATGCTTGACCCGCGCCTTCCCGGCGCGGGTTTTTTATTGCGCGGTTTTTAGAGTCAACGAACGGTTAATCTCTGCGCGTTAGATTGAACGAATTGGTAATGCGTTCAAGAGCATGCGTGTATGTGGACAAAGCATCATAAGAAGAGAAAGATCGGTCGCTTCGTCATTCCGGCCATGACGGTCGCCTTCCTCTCCTATTTCGGTTATCATTGCATCCATGGCGATTACGGCCTGCGCGCAACGGAGACGTTCGAGCATCAGCGTGTCGCGCGTGAAAAAGAGCTTGCAGTCTTGAAGGCGAAGCGCGAACATCTGGAAAATCAGGTCGCGCTCCTCAGTGACGGCTCGCTCGACAAGGATATGTTGGACGAAAAAGCGCGTTATCAGCTCAACATGTCGCGCGCGGACGAGATCGTCATATTCAACCATTATTCCAATTAACCGAAAACAGGTTAATTGGAATTTTCATAGTTCTTCCAATAATTTAGCAGCGAATACGAGCCATGCAATTATGGCATTGCTGTGGTCATATTTCTTCCCTATGGTACGCCCCACCAAGAAACGACAAACCCATAGGGAGGGTTGAATGGCGCCGCGAAAGACCGCGACCGTTTCCAGCCGCAAAACTGCAGCAAAACCGGCAGCCAAAGCATCGAATGGAGGCCCTGTAGCCGACTTCGATCGCAATGAAGAGCTCAAGGCCTATCGCGAGATGCTTTTGATCCGCCGCTTCGAGGAGAAGGCCGGCCAGCTTTACGGCATGGGCTTCATCGGCGGCTTTTGTCACCTCTACATCGGTCAGGAAGCTGTCGTCGTCGGCATGCAGATGGCGCAGAAGGAAGGCGACCAGGTCATCACCGCCTATCGCGACCACGGCCATATGCTGGCAACCGGCATGGAAGCACGCGGCGTCATGGCGGAACTGACCGGGCGTCGCAGCGGCTACTCCCACGGCAAGGGCGGCTCGATGCACATGTTCTCGAAAGAGAAGCATTTCTACGGTGGTCACGGCATCGTCGGTGCCCAGGTCTCGCTCGGAACGGGTCTTGCCTTCGCAAACCGCTACCGCGGCAACGACAATGTCTCCATCGCCTATTTCGGCGACGGCGCCGCCAACCAGGGCCAGGTCTACGAGAGCTTCAACATGGCTGCTCTCTGGAAGCTGCCGATCGTCTATATCGTCGAGAACAACCGTTACGCCATGGGGACGTCGACCGCGCGCGCCACTGCGCAGTCGAACTACTCGCTTCGCGGATCCGGCTTCGGCATCCCCGGCATTCAGGTCGACGGCATGGACGTCCGCGCCGTCAAGGCTGCGGCCGACGAGGCGCTCGAACATTGCCGTTCCGGCAAGGGCCCGATCATTCTCGAAATGCTGACCTATCGTTATCGCGGTCACTCCATGTCCGACCCGGCGAAATATCGCTCCAAGGACGAAGTGCAGAAGATGCGCTCCGAGCATGACCCGATCGAACAGGTCAAGGCTCGCCTCGTCGAAAAGGGCTGGGCTTCCGAAGACGATCTGAAGGCGATCGACAAGGATGTCCGCGATATCGTCGCCGACAGTGCCGATTTCGCCCAGGCCGATCCGGAGCCGGATGCATCCGAGCTCTATACCGACATTCTGCTCTAATCGGGGAGGGAACCCATGCCTATCGATATCCTCATGCCCGCCCTCTCTCCGACCATGGAAGAAGGCACACTGTCCAAATGGCTGAAGCAGGAAGGTGACAAGGTCACCTCCGGCGACGTGATTGCCGAAATCGAAACCGACAAGGCGACGATGGAAGTCGAAGCCGTCGATGAAGGGATCATCGGCAAGCTGCTCGTCGATGCCGGCACTGAAGGCGTCAAGGTCAATACCAAGATCGCCGTTTTGCTGCAGGACGGCGAATCCGCTTCGGACATTTCCGCCGCCAAGCCCGCCGCCCCGGCAGCGCCCGCCGTTGCCCAGGAAGAGAAGCCGACCAGCACCGGTTCCGCCTCCGCGCCGCTTCCGGCCGAGCCGAAGGCTGTCGTTCCGAACGACCCCGAAATCCCGGCCGGCACTGAAATGGTGTCGACGACCGTGCGCGAAGCGCTCCGCGACGCCATGGCCGAAGAAATGCGCGCCGACGAAAACGTCTTCGTCATGGGCGAGGAAGTCGCCGAATACCAGGGCGCTTACAAGGTCACGCAGGGGCTGCTGCAGGAATTCGGCCCCCGCCGCGTCGTCGATACACCGATCACCGAGCATGGCTTTGCCGGCGTCGGCGTCGGTGCCGCAATGGCCGGCCTTCGCCCGATCGTCGAATTCATGACCTTCAACTTCGCCATGCAGGCGATCGACCACATCATCAACTCCGCCGCCAAGACGCTCTATATGTCCGGCGGCCAGATGGGTGCTCCGATCGTCTTCCGCGGTCCGAATGGTGCCGCGGCTCGCGTCGGCGCCCAGCACAGCCAGGATTATGCAGCCTGGTACAGCGCCATTCCCGGCCTGAAGGTCGTCATGCCCTATACGGCATCCGACGCCAAAGGCCTGCTGAAGGCTGCGATCCGCGATCCGAACCCGGTCATCTTCCTCGAAAACGAAATTCTCTACGGCCAGCACTTCGACGTGCCGAAGCTCGACAATTTCGTCCTGCCGATCGGTAAGGCCCGCATCCATCGTCCGGGCAAGGACGTCACTGTGGTCTCCTTCGGCATCGGCATGAGTTATGCGACCAAGGCTGTCGCCGAACTCGAGAAGATTGGCATCGACGTCGAACTGATCGACCTTCGCACCATCCGCCCGATGGACCTGCCGACTGTCATCGAATCGGTGAAGAAGACTGGCCGTCTGGTCACCGTCGAGGAAGGTTATCCGCAGTCCTCCGTCGGCACCGAAATCGCCACCCGCGTCATGCAGCAGGCCTTCGACTATCTCGATGCGCCGATCCTGACGATCGCAGGCAAGGACGTTCCGATGCCTTACGCCGCCAATCTCGAAAAGCTTGCCCTTCCGAACGTCGGCGAAGTGGTCGATGCGGTGAAGGCTGTTTGCTACAAATAAGGGGAGGGTGTTTCGATGCCGATCAATATCACGATGCCCGCCCTCTCTCCGACCATGGAGGAAGGCAATCTTTCCAAATGGTTGGTCAAGGAAGGCGACAAGGTCAAGTCTGGCGATGTGATCGCCGAGATCGAGACCGACAAGGCGACGATGGAAGTCGAAGCCGTCGATGAAGGCACGGTCGCCAAGCTCGTCGTTGCTGCCGGCACCGAAGGCGTCAAGGTCAATGCGTTGATCGCGGTTCTCGCCGCCGATGGCGAGGATGTCTCCGCTGCCGCAAGCGGCGCGGGTTCCGCCGCCCCAGCGCCGAAGGCAGACGGTGCAGCGGCGCCGAAGGCCGAAGCTGCACCGGCTCCGGCCCAGTCCACTCCGGCTGCGGCACCTGTAACCGCCGCCGCGCCGGCCTCGGTTTCATCGGATGGCAGCCGCACCTTCTCTTCGCCGCTTGCCCGCAGGTTGGCCAAGGAAGCCGGTATCGACCTTTCGGCAGTCGCAGGCTCCGGCCCGCACGGCCGCGTCGTCAAGAGCGACATCGAAGCCGTCGTTGCCGGCGGTGGCGCCAAGGCTGCTGCTGCGCCCGTATCCGCTGCCGCCCCGCAGGCTGCCGCGCCTGCTCCGGCCGCCGCTGCACCGAAGGGCGCGTCCGAAGAAGCCGTGCTCAAACTCTTCGAACCGGGCTCTTACGAGCTCGTGCCGCATGACGGCATGCGCAAGACGATCGCCAGGCGACTGGTCGAATCCAAGCAGACGATCCCGCATTTCTACGTCAGCGTCGATTGCGAGCTCGATGCGTTGCTGGCGCTGCGCGCCCAGCTGAACGATGCGGCTCCGCGCAAGGACAACGCTCCGGCCTACAAGCTCTCGGTCAACGACATGGTCATCAAGGCCATGGCTCTGGCGCTGCGCGACGTTCCGGATGCCAACGTCTCCTGGACCGACAGCAACATGGTCAAGCACAAGCACGCCGATGTCGGCGTCGCCGTCTCGATCCCCGGCGGCCTGATCACCCCGATCATCCGCAAGGCCGAGGAAAAGACCCTGTCGACGATCTCCAACGAGATGCGCGATCTCGGCAAGCGGGCCAAGGATCGCAAGCTGAAACCTGAGGAATATCAGGGCGGCACCAGTTCGGTCTCGAACATGGGCATGATGGGCGTGAAGAACTTCGCAGCCGTCGTCAACCCGCCGCATGCGACGATCCTCGCGGTCGGCGCCGGCGAGCAGCGGGTCGTCGTCAAGAAGGGCGAAATGACGATTGCCACCGTGATGTCCGTCACGCTCTCGACCGACCATCGCTGCGTCGACGGCGCGCTCGGCGCCGAGTTGCTCCAGGCCTTCAAGGGCTACATCGAGACCCCGATGGGCATGCTTGTCTGATAGCGGCGCGGAGGCGGAAATGACCAAGACCGTTCTTTGCTATGGTGACTCGCTGACTTGGGGTTATGACGCCGAGACGATCGGCCGTCATGATTACAAAAATCGCTGGCCGAGCGTGCTTCAGGCAGCGCTCGGCCATGAGGCGCGCGTCATCGCCGAAGGCTTGAACGGTCGCACTACCGCTTTCGACGACCATCTCGCCGATTGCGACCGCAATGGTGCGCGCATCCTGCCGACGATCCTGCAGACGCATGCACCGCTCGACCTCGTCATCCTTCTGCTCGGCACCAATGACATGAAGCCGGTTGTGGCAGGTTCCGCCTTTGCCGCCTGCCAGGGCAACAGCCGCCTCGTGCGGCTGATCCGCAATCATGCCTGGCCCTTCGAATTTGATGGGCCGGAGATTCTGATCGTGGCGCCGCCGGCGATCCGCGCGACGGGCAACGTGCCCTTCGCCGCATCCTTTCCCGGCGGTATCGAGGAATCGGCAAAGCTTGCAACGCTCTATCGTGATCTTGCCGACGAACTCGGTTGTGGCTTCTTCGACGGCAATTCCGTCGCCAAGACCACGCCGATCGATGGCATTCACCTCGATGCGGACAATACGCGCGCGCTCGGACGCGGGCTGGAATCGATCGTGCGGATGATGCTGGGGATCTGACCATGGCCTCCTTCATCGCCCTCCGGCAGGCCTCACGGCGGGATGCCTCGGAGCTGGCGATTCTGGCGGATATCGCATCGCGCGGGTTTGCCTCCTGGCTCTGGTTTGCCGGTGTGGAAAACGGCGTGAGCGATACGCCGCTGGAGCGGGGCCGGCTGAAGATGAGCGAGGAGGAAGCCGTCGGCGGTTGGCGGGATGCCGTCATCGCCGAGGCCTATGGCGAGGTTGCGGGTGTGGCGATCGGCCATGCGCTGGGTGAGGGGATAGGCGATATCGAGGCGACGATTCCGGCAACCGCACCGATGCTCGCCTTGCAGAAAACGGTTGTGGGAAGCTGGTTCATCGGCAGTCTCGGCGTCTATCGCCATCTGCGCGGCATCGGCATCGGACGCAGGCTGCTGGACGATCAGATCGAAAGGGCCGATCGGCGGCCCGTCAGCCTGATCACCGCAAGCGACAACGAAGCGGCTTTATCGCTTTATGGAAGAAACGGGTTCCTGGAGGCTGCGCGCGCCGATGCCGTGCCGCTCTTCGAAAATAGCAAGAGACACGCGTGGGTGCTCATGACCCGCAGCGCAGCATAACAAAGGCAGGAAACACATGGCTGAATCCTACGACGTCATCATCATCGGCTCGGGTCCCGGCGGCTATGTCGCTGCTATCCGTGCCAGCCAGCTCGGCCTCAAGACCGCGATCGTCGAGCGCGAGCATATGGGCGGCATCTGCCTGAACTGGGGCTGCATCCCGACCAAGGCGCTGCTGCGCTCGGCCGAGGTGCTCGACCACGCCAATCACTTCAAGGATTTCGGCCTCGTTCTCGAAGGCACGGTCAAGCCGGATGCCAAGGCCGTCGTCGGCCGCTCGCGCGCCGTCTCCGCCCGCCTGAATGCCGGCGTCGGCTTCCTGATGAAGAAGAACAAAATCGACATCATCTGGGGCGAAGCGAAGATCACCAAGCCCGGCGAGATCGTTGTCGGCAAGGCGTCGAAGCCCGTTGTCGAGCCGCAGCATCCGCTGCCGAAGAACGTCAAGAGCGGCGAGGGCACCTATACCGCCAAGCACATCATCATCGCGACCGGCGCCCGTCCGCGCGCGCTGCCTGGCATCGAGCCGGATGGCAAGCTGATCTGGACCTATTTCGAGGCGCTGAAGCCGGATGTTTTGCCGAAGTCGCTGATCGTCATGGGCTCAGGCGCGATCGGCATCGAATTTGCAAGCTTCTATCGCTCGATGGGCGTCGATGTGACCGTCGTCGAAGTCATGCCGACCATCATGCCGGTCGAGGATGCCGAAATAACCGCCATCGCCCGCAAGCAGCTTGAAAAGCGCGGCCTCAAGATCTTCACCAGCGCCAAGGTCACGAAGGTCGAGAAGGGCGCCGGCAGCGTCACCGCCCATGTCGAGACGGCCGATGGCAAGGTGCAGCAGATCACTGCCGACCGGCTGATTTCGGCCGTCGGCGTTCAGGGTAATATCGAAAACCTCGGCCTCGAGGCGCTCGGCGTCAAGACCGACCGCGGCTGCGTCGTCATCGACGGCTACGGCAAGACCAATGTCGCCGGCATCTATGCGATCGGCGATGTCGCCGGCCCACCGATGCTGGCGCACAAGGCAGAGCATGAGGGCGTCGTCTGCGTCGAAAAGATCGCCGGCCTCCCGAACGTCCATCCCACAGACAAGGGCAAGGTCCCGGGCTGCACCTATTGCAATCCGCAGGTCGCCTCTGTCGGCATCACTGAAGCGAAAGCCAAAGAGCTGGGCCGCGACATCCGCGTCGGCCGCTTCTCCTTCGCCGCGAACGGCAAGGCGATCGCGCTCGGCGAAGACCAAGGCATGGTGAAGGTGATCTTCGACAAGAAGACCGGTGAGCTGCTCGGCGCCCACATGGTCGGCGCCGAAGTCACCGAGCTCATTCAGGGCTTCGTCGTGGCGATGAACCTCGAGACGACCGAGGAAGAGCTGATGCACACGATCTTCCCGCATCCGACCGTGTCCGAAACGATGAAGGAAGCGGTGCTCGATGCTTACGGCCGTGTGCTGAACGCTTGAGAATTTCCGAAGCTGCCCTTTATGTCCGGAGTGGAAAGCCACGCCGCTAGGGTGGAAAAAACGAAAGGAAATCATCATGTCTATGGAGACGCAGGCGTTGCTGGTATTTTTGCTGATCGGGCTGGTTGCAGGCTTCCTCGCAAGCCTGGTCGTCGGTGGCGGCGGGCTGATAAGATGCCTGCTGAGCGGCATCATCGGCGCCTTCGTCGGCGGTTATCTGTTCAGCGCGCTCGGTATTTCGCTGGGCATTGAAAACGCGCTGGTGGTGCAGATCATCCACGCCACCGTCGGCGCCATCATCGTGGTTCTGATCGCAAGGGCGGTCGCTTGAGGCGTAACTGAGGGCAGGGCATGGAAAGCGTCGGTTGGATTTCGGCAATCATCATCGGTGGGCTTGCGGGCTGGCTCGCCGGCAAGCTGATGGAAGCGCGATACGGGATTTTTCTGAACATCGTGCTCGGCATCGTCGGTTCGGTCGTCGCAAGCGCCGTCCTCGCGCAATTCCATGTCGAGGTGGTCGGCGGACGGCTCGGTTATTTCGTGACGGGTTTCCTCGGAGCCTGCCTGTTGATATTCCTTGCGCGGCTGGTGCGGCGCTAGATCCGATCGATTTGCCGCATAGGGGCGGTAGAAAGCTGAAACTGCAATGGTGACGATCCTCGATACGATCAATCCCGACGCCAAGCGCGTGCGGCATCCCGAGAAGGCGCATCGGCCTGATACGGAAGTCATGCGCAAGCCGGACTGGATTCGCGTCAAGGCGCCGACCTCCAAGGGTTATGCCGAGACGCGCGCGATCGTGAAGGAGCACAAGCTCGTCACCGTCTGCGAGGAGGCCGGCTGCCCGAATATCGGCGAGTGCTGGGACAAGAAGCACGCGACCTTCATGATCATGGGCGAGATCTGTACCCGCGCCTGTGCCTTCTGCAACGTCGCCACCGGCAAGCCGAATGCGCTCGACATGGCCGAGCCGGAGAATGTCGCCAAGGCGGTCAAGGAGATGGGCCTATCCCACGTCGTCATCACCTCGGTCGACCGTGACGACCTGGAGGACGGCGGCGCCGAACACTTCGAAAAGGTGATCTGGGCAATCCGTGCCGCCTCGCCGATGACGACGATCGAGATCCTGACGCCCGACTTCCTGAAGAAGCCGGGTGCGCTGGAACGCGTCGTCGCCGCCAAGCCCGACGTCTTCAACCACAATATGGAAACAGTGCCCGGCAACTATCTGACGGTTCGCCCCGGCGCCCGCTACTTCCATTCTGTCCGCCTGCTGCAGCGGGTGAAGGAACTCGATCCCACCATGTTCACCAAATCGGGCATCATGGTCGGTCTTGGCGAAGAGCGAAACGAAGTCCTCCAACTGATGGATGATTTGCGCACAGCCGATGTCGACTTCCTGACGATCGGCCAGTACCTGCAGCCGACGCGCAAGCACCACAAGGTCGAAAGCTTCGTCACCCCCGACGAGTTCAAGTCTTATGAGACCGTCGCCTACAGCAAGGGCTTCCTGATGGTCGCCTCCAGCCCGCTAACCCGCTCCTCCCACCATGCCGGCGACGACTTTGCCCGGCTGAGAGCGGCGCGCGAGAAGAAGCTGTTGATGGCGGCCGAGTAACATCCGGCATTTGCTTTTTGATTGAACCGCGGCGATCTTCGCTGCGGTTTTTCTTTGGGCAGTCGACTATGAACATCACCCGCGGATTGAAATCGACTCTCATCGAACCGACGGTATCCCGTTGATCGGCTGTCCCGGCAGCGGCGAGAGCATGCTGGCAAAGCGGCTCTCGCGAGCGAGCGGCCTTCGCTACGGCTCCATCAAATCAAAAATGCAACTGTAATGTCACTCAGGGCCGGCGGATCGCCCATTGCAACGCGGGATAGCTGCCGATCATCTCGAACGCGCCAGCGCCGACTGCTTCGCGAACAGCGACCGCGACGCCACTATGGGCATGATCGAGAGCCTCGTGCCAATCATCGCCGGCGATGATACCGCCGGATTTGACTTTACGCTTCAGCACTTTGAGCTCCTCGACCGTGCCATCATAGGAGTGCGAAGAATCCAGATAGACCCAGTCGAGATGGTCGTCGGGAAGCTGCTCTAAGAAGGGCACCGAATAGTCGACATGGACCGATACGTTTGCGCCTTGCGCAGACCTTTTGATACGTCGCGAGGCCACATCGTGGGCGCGGCTCGTCGATAACCGGCCATTGGCGGTATAGATGCCCCAGTCCGGATAGAAATTTCCGAAAATCAACCACCAAGGATCGACGAAATAGGCAGACTTCGGTTTGGCCCGGTCCAGCAGAATGGTCGAGAACAATCCGGTAAACACGCCAAACTCGGCGCCGACACCACCCTTGGGGAACAAATCGCAGAGAAATTGCCTGCTCTTCAATCGGTGGTCGGACAAAAACTCAGCCTGTAGAAATTTCGAGTCTAACGGTATGCTCCCGACCGAAAGTATATCTTGTGCGTTTCTGATAAAATGCTCTGTCAAGAAGCTCATTCGCGCCGCACCCATAATTTTCGGCAATGTATAGGTTGTGAATATAGGGCGAGCAAGCGATATTATTAGACGCGTTCTGGATTTGGTGCAATTATATTATATATCATAAATACTTAGTATTGATGGTATATAAAGAGTACATATGGGATTATTGTTTTATTTATATTGGCTTGCCATCGTGAGGGAGAAGCGGCAGCCTTCGCGCGTATTTGATGCGGCATCTTGCGCGGTCAGCTTCGGAAATTCAGCCGTGCTACACTGACGGCGCACCCTGGCGCACCCTCGTTAAGTTGGTGGTCTCCAGCCTTGAAGACAGTTGGGTGTATAAAAATAGCCGCTCGGATGCAGATACTGGCCGTTGTCCATCCACGGTTTATAAAACCGCGCCAATGTAGCGGCGCGCCCGCGAATCTTGTCGATGAAGCTGGCCGGTTGATAATGATCGCCGGGCACGCTGTAAGGTTCGGCTACGGAATATTCCGTCTGTACACCTGCGTTCGACGTCCCCTTTAATTCTAAGAACGCGATGAGCTCAGCATTGCTGATGCGATGCCATCGCCAAAATTCCGGTCCTCTTGTGCAAACGCCTATATAATTGAGCGATATTTTAACCGCGAAAACCAATACGACGACGAACACGAAGCCTGACAGCAGTGTGACGAAGGTCCGCCTAGCGCTGCTTTTCTGTAGGCGAATCAAGCCAACCTCCATCGGCCTAGGGACTTTGCGCTTCGTCGTTGATTCATTCCCATCTCCGAAACGCAATGCACCGAATCTTCTTAGCGGAGTGTACTACGGTAGAAGGCAGACCCGGTCGCCGTCCCGTCAATGTTACTTTGCTTGAAATTTCTACTCGTCATGTTTGTGAAATGGCAGAGTTGACGTCAATCACTGTTTGCAGAATTTGATGTGTGCAAGTTATGGCTATTGTCTTCATCCGGCTGTGCCGCGATGGGGCTCGGCAATTTGAAGCGCTCTTGAAGCTTTGGCGCGCGCGCTTCTTCAACATTTCGAGCGATAACTCTCTCAGTTGGTCGAAATCGGACGTTCTCGACCCCGCCGATGTACCCGTGCATGGCTTCCAACAAGTTGTCCTCGCGCGGAAGGAAGAGGCTAAAATCCCGCCGCCAGATGCGCGAGCTTCTTGATCTTCTCGGCCGGCCCGATTAATTGCCGCCTATGCCGCAATTCGAAACGCACCGTCCCGTCCCGCATACGCCCGAGCAGATGTTCGACCTCGTCGCCGATGTCGAGCGCTATCCGGAATTCCTGCCGCTCTGCGAAGCGCTGGCCATCAGGAGCCGCAAGGAGCGCGACGGCAAGATCCTGCTCGTCGCCGACATGACGGTCGGCTACAAGGCGATCCGCGAGACCTTCACGACGCAGGTGCTGCTGAACCGGGCCGAGCACGTCATCGAGGTCAAGTATATCGATGGCCCGTTCAAATATCTCGACAATCGCTGGCATTTCGCCGAGACGCCTTCTGGCGGCTGCACCGTCGATTTCTTCATCGACTATGAGTTCAAGAGCCGCATTCTCGGCGCGCTGATGGGCTCGATGTTTGACCGCGCCTTTCGCATGTTCACCGAGGCCTTCGAGACCAGGGCAAACAGGATCTACACGCCGGCTTGATGAGCGAACCCGCGTCAGGCAGCAAGGAGCGAGCGTACCATCTCCAGCGCCGTCCTGATCGTCGCCAGCCGAACCTCGCTGCGGCCGATATCGCCATAGAGCATTTTCCGATGGATGAGCGCGCCGGCGCGCGATTTGGCGGCGAGATGCACCAGGCCGACCGGTTTTTCCGCCGATCCGCCGCCAGGGCCGGCAATACCGGTGACGGCAACGGCGATCTCGGCGCGCGAACGGAAGAGGGCGCCATGCACCATCTGTTGCGCCGTTTCCTCGGAGACGGCTCCGAAACGCAGCAGCGTTTCCGCCTGTACGCCGAGCATCTCCATCTTTGCGGTATTCGTATAGGTGACGAAGCCGCGGTCGACGACGGCTGATGAACCCGATATCTCCGTCAGCGCCCCGGCAATCAGTCCGCCGGTGCAGGATTCGGCTGTGGAGAACATCAGCCCCGCAGCCGTGAAGTCACGGATGATCGCCTCCGCCATCGAAATTATATCCTGAGGAAAAAGGCTCATCATTTCCTTCCGCGATAGACGACGGTGGCAGTCGCGATCGCCGCGATGCCTTCGCGCCGGCCGACGAAGCCGATCGTCTCGTTGGTCGTCGCCTTGACCGAGCAACGCTCGATATCGATGCCGAGATAATCCGACAGTTTCGCGCGCATGGCCTCGCGATGCGGGCCGACCTTCGGCGCCTCGGCGATCAGCGAGACGTCGGCATTCATGATCGTGCCGCCGCGCTCGCGCACGATCCGGGCGGCATGCTCGATGAAGATCCGCGAGGCCGCCCCTTTCCATTGCGGGTCGGACGGCGGGAAATGATCGCCGATATCGCCGGCGCCGCAGGTGGCGAGCAGCGCGTCCGTCAGCGCATGCAGCGCGACGTCGGCATCCGAGTGACCTTTCAGCTTCTGATCATGCGGAATGAACACGCCGCAGAGTGTCACGCCATCGCCGGCTACGAGCTGGTGCACGTCGTAGCCGTTGCCGGTGCGCACGTCTGGAAGCAGCGAAGTCGACAGCTTGTCGTCGGCCATGGCGATATCGTTCCTGACCGTCAGCTTGACGTTGTCGGCCGTGCCCTCGACGATCGTCACCGGAATGCCCAGCCATTCGGCGATCGAGGCATCGTCGGTGAAATCGCTTCGTCCGCTCGCCGCCGCCTTCTCATGCGCCTCGAGGATCGTTTCGAAGGCGAAGGATTGCGGCGTCTGCGCCGCGTAGAGATGCTCGCGTGAAACCGTCGTCAGCACGGTGCCGGTGCTGTCGGCGCGTTTCAGCGTATCGGTGACCGGGATTGCCGGCAGGACCGCCTGTGCGCCGGCGTCAAGGCTCTCGGCAATGCGGTCCAGAAGCACATGGTCGAAGAACGGCCGAACGGCATCATGGATCAGCACATGGCTGATTTGCTTGTCCTTGAGGTATCTGAGGCCGGCAAGCACGGATTGCTGCCGGGTGGCGCCACCATGCACCGTTTCGATCGGCGTTGCCGAGATGATGTGGCGGAAGGCTCTTGCAAACAGCGCCTCGTCATCGGGATGAATGACGACGACGATCTGCTTTGCCGCTTCCCATGTCATGAAGTTTTCAAGCGTATGCACGATAACCGGCTTGCCGCCGATCATGCGATACTGCTTGGGGCCCTCCGTGGAGGATCCCGCGCGCTCGCCGCGGCCGGCGGCCACGATGACAATTCCAGCCGATATCGGTTGCTTAGAAGGCATTTGCAGCATAAATCCCCTAAAATATGCGGAATTGACCCGAGTGCTCTAACGTCTTGCTTTGGCCTTTTCCAGCATCTGCCCGAAAAATATCAATTCCCATCCCAGCCCCCTTGGCAAGCTAGGGAATAATGGCTAAAAATAATGCAGTTCTATTGTGTGCCCGAAAGATAATCAATTGATTTCCAAGGACCTCGCAGCGCCTTTCCGAATCGGACCCGTGTCCGTGCGGAACCGCGTTGTGCTGGCGCCGATGTCCGGCGTCACGGATATGCCCTTCCGCGAGCTTGCGTGGCGCTTCGGTGCCGGCCTCGTCGTCACCGAAATGGTGGCGAGCCGCGAACTGGTCAATGACACGGCCGAGTCCTGGTCGCGGCTGCGGGCTGCGGGCTTCCGGCCGCATATGGTGCAGCTTGCCGGGCGCGAGGCGCACTGGATGGCCGAGGCTGCCAAGATCGCCGCCGATCATGGCGCCGATATCATCGACATCAATATGGGCTGTCCGGCAAAGAAGGTGATCGGCGGTTATTCCGGCTCGGCGCTGATGCGCGATCCCGATCATGCGCTCGGCCTCATCGAGGCGACGGTCAAGGCCGTGGACATTCCGGTAACGCTGAAGATGCGCCTTGGCTGGGACGAGAATTCGATCAACGCGCCTGACATTGCGCGCCGCGCCGAGGCCGCCGGCATCCAGCTTGTGACCATTCACGGGCGCACCCGCATGCAATTCTATGAAGGCCGGGCCGATTGGGACGCGATACGCGCCGTCCGCGACGTAATCTCAATCCCGCTGATCGCCAATGGCGATGTCGAAACCGCAGGCGACGCGCAGGAAATATTGCGCCGCTCCGGCGCCGATGCCGTGATGATCGGCAGGGGCTGCCAGGGCAGGCCGTGGCATACCGGCGTCATATCAGGTGCGCCTCCACCGCAATCCCTGAAGATCGCCGAGCTCGCCGTCGAGCATTACCGCATGATGCTGGATTTCTACGGCGAAGCGGTGGCGATCCGCCACGCCCGCAAGCACCTTGGCTGGTATCTCCAGCGTTTCGCGCCTGATCTGTCAGGCGCTGAAAAGGCGGAGATCATGACCTCGCGCGACCCGCGCGAAGTGGCCGCGCGCCTCTACGACGCGCTTGCGGCAAGTATTGTCGACAGCCGGGAGGCGGCATGACGAAGGATATGACATCTCCGTCCGATCACGCCGGCGGGACCGTCGCCATGGCCGTGCTGAACGCCATCCAGAACCCCGTCATCATGGTCGACGAATCCGGCTTTGTCGTTTTCGCCAATTGGGAGGCGGAGGCCTTCTTCGGCGCCAGCGCCTCGCATCTGGCCCGTTACCGTATCTCGACCTTCATTCCCTTCGGCAGCCCGCTGCTCGCCTTGATCGACCAGGTGCGCGAGCGCAAGGCGCCGGTCAACGAATATCGCGTCGACCTGAGTTCGCCCCGCCTCGGCCAGGACAAGCTCGTCGATCTCTATGTCGCCCCGGTGCTCAGCGAGCCCGGCGCCGTCGTCATCGTTTTTCAGGAACGCTCGATGGCCGACAAGATCGACCGGCAGCTGACACATCGCGCCGCCGCCCGCTCGGTGACCGGTCTTGCCTCGATGCTGGCGCACGAGATCAAGAACCCGCTCTCCGGCATACGCGGCGCCGCCCAGCTGCTTGAGCAGTCTGCGATCGATGACGATCGGGCGCTGACCCGGCTGATCTGCGACGAGACCGATCGCATTGTCTCGCTGGTCGACCGTATGGAAGTCTTTTCCGACGAACGCCCCGTCGACCGCATGCCGGTCAATATCCATTCCGTGCTCGATCATGTGAAGGCCGTCGCCAAGGCAGGTTTTGCCCGCAACATCCGAGTGACCGAAAGTTATGACCCGTCGCTGCCGGCCGTTTATGCCAATCGCGATCAGCTCGTCCAGGTCTTCCTCAATCTGGTGAAGAACGCCGCCGAAGCGGTCGGCGATCGGCCGGACGGCGAGATCATGCTGACGACGGCCTATCGCCCGGGCATCCGTCTTTCGGTCGCCGGCACGCGCGAAAAGATCTCGCTGCCGCTGGAATTCTGCGTCCATGACAACGGTCCCGGCGTTCCCGCCGATCTGGTGCCGCATCTCTTCGATCCCTTCATCACCACCAAGCCGAACGGCAGCGGCCTCGGCCTGGCGCTGGTCGCCAAGATCATCGGCGATCACGGCGGCATCATTGAATGCGACAGCCAGAACAGCCGCACGACATTCCGCGTTCTCATGCCGGCGTCGAAGGACGCCTCGCTCGATGACGCCTCTATAGCAAGCTCGACAGGACCTTCTCGATGACAGCCACGATCCTCGTTGCAGATGATGATGCGGCCATCCGGACCGTGCTCAACCAGGCTTTGAGCCGCGCCGGCTATGACGTTCGCATCACCTCCAACGCCGCTACCCTCTGGCGCTGGATTTCGGCAGGCGAGGGCGATCTGGTCGTCACCGATGTGGTGATGCCCGACGAGAACGCCTTCGATCTGCTGCCGCGCATCAAGAAGGCGCGGCCCGACCTGCCCGTTCTCGTCATGAGCGCTCAGAACACCTTCATGACCGCCATCAAGGCCTCGGAAAAGGGCGCCTACGACTATCTGCCGAAGCCCTTCGATCTCACCGAGCTGATCGGCATCATCGGCCGGGCGCTTGCCGAGCCGAAGCGCAAGCCTGCCAAGCTTGAAGACGACATGCAGGACGGCATGCCGCTGGTCGGCCGGTCGGCGGCGATGCAGGAAATCTACCGTGTGCTCGCCCGCCTGATGCAGACGGACCTGACGCTGATGATCACCGGCGAATCCGGCACCGGCAAGGAGCTCGTCGCCCGCGCGCTGCACGACTACGGCAAGCGCCGCAACGGCCCGTTCGTCGCAATCAACATGGCGGCGATCCCACGTGATCTGATCGAATCCGAACTCTTCGGCCACGAGAAGGGCGCCTTCACCGGCGCGCAGACCCGCTCGACCGGCCGCTTCGAGCAGGCCGAGGGCGGCACGCTCTTCCTCGACGAGATCGGCGACATGCCGATGGACGCCCAGACACGGCTTCTGCGCGTCCTGCAGCAGGGCGAATACACCACCGTCGGCGGCCGCACGCCGATCCGCACCGATGTGCGCATCGTTGCCGCCACCAACAAGGACTTGAAGCAGGCGATCAACCAGGGCCTCTTCCGCGAGGATCTCTATTACCGCCTCAATGTCGTGCCGCTACGCCTGCCGCCGCTGCGCGACCGCGCCGAGGATATTCCCGACCTGGTGCGCCATTTCATCCAGCAGGCGGAAAAGGAAGGTCTTGGCTCCAAGCGCTTCGATCAGGAAGCCCTGGAACTGATGAAGGCCTATGCCTGGCCGGGCAACGTCCGTGAGCTGGAAAATCTCATCCGCCGTCTGATGGCGCTCTATCCGCAGGATGTGATCACCCGCGAGATCATCGACGCGGAACTCCGCTCCGACGTGCCTGACAGCCCGATCGATAAGGGGCCGATCCGCAGCGGCTCGATGACGATCGCGCAAGCCGTCGAAGAGAACATGCGCAGCTACTTTGCAGGCTTCGGGGACAATCTGCCGCCCCCCGGCCTCTATGACCGTGTGCTGACGGAAATGGAATATCCGCTGATCCTCGCCGCACTGACGGCAACGCGCGGCAACCAGATCAAGGCGGCCGATCTCCTCGGTCTCAACCGCAACACCTTGCGCAAGAAGATCAGGGAACTTGGCGTCTCGGTCTACAGAAGCTCCCGCACCGCCTGAGCGTGTTGGGCTTGCACGGTGCTGCGGAGGGATGTCGAACGCGCATCCTCCCGGTCGCGATGACGCTCATGAATGGCTCATCAGCGCACGCGCCGGCTGAGCTGGCCCGATATCAGATAGTGCTTCATGAGCATGGTGACCTTGCAACTCAGGCTTCAAACGACTGAGCGCAAGACTGACAGAAAGGTGTGTGTGGGACGGCGTCAAGCCTCTTCTCGCCGATCGGCTTGCTGCATTTCACACATGTGCCAAAAGTTCCGGCTTCAATCCGGTCCAACGCCGCTTGGACGGCTAAGAGCTCCTTTTGTCCAGCTTCGCCGAGTTCTTCCAGGACTTCATCGTTATTTCGCTCTGTGGCACGATCATCATCGTCAGGATTCCGAGGTTCTTCGAAATCATTCTCGATCGCTTGCAGGCGGGTTTCTAGCTCGCGCCGGCGTTGCTCAAGGATCGCCTTGTGCTTTTCGATATACTGCCTCGTTTGCGAGGAGGACTGCTTCTGCATGATCGCTCTCCAGCCGGCCTATGTTCGTGACCGACACCTTGTTTTGCGGGGAATTTCGCCCCTGACGGGACGTAGCTTTCGGTCCGCGAGTGTCCAGGCTTCCTTGTCCGAAGAGCCAACTTGCAGGATACTGCTTTACATTGGCTTTGCCCACGGCCGTGACTCGGAAACGGGCAGAAGAAGGTCACAGACCCATGCGGGCAGTTTCCTTCAATGTGACATGAGCACCGGCAGCAGAGGCTTTTCCAAGACGCCATCGGTTGCTCCGCCCAGGACGAAATCTCGCAACCTCGAGTGTCCAAATCCTCCCATGACCAGCATATCGGCGCTCAGTTCCAGTGCTGTTTGTTGAATGCTCTGACCGGTCGATGACGACGTAAAGCGAGTGACCGTTGCGCTTGCATTGACGCCGCTCGAAACCAAGATCTCAGCGAGATGCGCCCCGGTTGTCTCCGGCAGCGGCTTTTCGCCCGTCAGAGATAGGACCGAAACCCGCTTGGCCTTGTGAATGAATGGGTTTGCATCGCTGACGGCCCGAGCGGCGGCTCGACTTCCGTCCCAGGCGATGACCAGATGGTCGATTGGGCCCGCAAGGGTCTTGTTGGGAAAGATGATGGCTGGCCGGCCGGATACGAATATGACCGCTTCGGCGACAATACGGGTATCCGGAACGTCCGCGATACATTCGAGAATAGCCAGATCGAAGAACCGTGCTTCCTTGGCCACCGTCTCGTGCAATAGAGGCAAGGTGGTTTTGACCGTTCGACAAGATAATTCAACCATGGCGTTTGCTGCGAGGTTGGTCGCCGCGGCAACCAGGGTTGCGGCGCGATCGCGGCTCAAAGTCTCGGCATGCTCGATCATCTGTGGAGTATCGAGCAGCAACGACGACCAGGCGTTGGGAATGTGCGGGATCTCGACCCTTAGCGCGCAGGCGTGAAGATTTGCACCGTAGTACCCAGCAAACGCTACAGCGTTCGAAATGATCAATCCGGAACTTGAATCGGGATACGTTGCCAGCGGGAGAAAATATTGTGCCGTCATGTCCTGCTCCATCTCTCGCGGACCGTCACGATTGCAATCTATTCCATTCGTCACAAGTCGGCATTGATGTAACGCAATTGCCGGCGCTCCGGCTTCTCTGGCCTTGGCACGGCGCCGCGTAAGGCTGGCCCCGAAGGAGCATTGCACCTGGAGTTGGTGGTCGCTGCAATGCCGAGGCGCCGGTCACATGTCCTGCATAAACGCCTGCATTTCTTCAGGTGTGACTTTGCCGTCATTGTTTGCGTCGACCGCGTCGAAGACGCGTTTGTGGATTGCGGTCAACTCTTCGAAAGAAATTGCGCCGTCCCCGTTGGTATCGGCGACGACGAACATGATCTTCATCATATGACCGCGCATTGGCCCCATCATGCGCATTCCTTCATTCATGTCCGATGACATCATGTTGCGGCTCATCATGCCGGGCATCATTTCCGATCCTTCGGCCGCGGGCTTAACCTCCGACTGAGCCGAGTCTGGACTTTTCGTCTGGGCGGACGCGATGCCCACGGCACCGACGCCACCGAGCAAGGCCAGCACAGTGATAGTTGGCAGTCTGAACATGGACATTCTGCATCTCCTCTTTGAGCCATTATCCTCCATGACTATGGAGCTGCTTTTAGAGATACGACGAATGCCGGATTCAAGCGTTGCGTTGGATCAAACTGCCTGTGCTACTTCGCAGGCTTCGGGGACAATCTGCCGCCGCCCGGCCTCTATGATCGTGTGCTGACGGAAATGGAATATCCGCTGATCCTCGCCGCACTGATCTTCTCGGTCTCAACCGCAACACCTTGCGCAAGGAGATCAGGGAACTTGGCGTCTCGGTCTACAGAAGCTCCCGCACCGCCTGAGCTCGCTCGGGGGCGCGATAAAAAGAAGGCGGCGGGCCCTCATGTTTGCCCACCGCCCACCCCTCCCGGCGTCCGCCGCCACGGTCGGGAGGAGAGGTAAGCCTATCTGAGCCAGGTCGCGGTTTATATCCAAGCAGACAAACAAAGGTGCGGTGTCATTCAACAGTCACATAAGCATTTGTGAGGAGTGATTTGGCGCCAGGCGAATGTCATTGAAGTTGCTGCGGTCGTCGTCGCCATGCCTGTGGATAAGCTGTGGATATCCGGTGGACGACACGATCAACCAGCGGGCGATAACGTCGCAGATACCAATCGCATGTTGCCTATCCGTTCCGAATCTCATCATTCTGCGGTCGCTGCTATCGACCTCCGCCGCAAACGTCGTCGATCGCATGCCACGGGCGCTCCGACTGATGTCGTGGAGCGCCCTTTTCTTTACAGTCGGGCTGACGGGAACTGCGACATTGTGTTTTGGTCAACTTGCCGGGCTGAGCCTCGCATATCGTTGAGCATGCCATAGATTACGCGAATCGGTCGTCGATCAATCGGGCGACACCGACCCCGGTGACAGACCGGCACATATTCATAATTTACGGGAGTTGCATGATGGAATATCGACGTTTGGGAAAGTCGGGCCTGAAAGTGAGCGAGTTCTCCTTCGGCTCATGGGTCACGTTCGGCAAGCAGGTCAATGGAGGCGACGCCGTCGACCTCATGAAGCTTGCCTATGACAACGGGGTGAACTTCTTCGACAATGCCGAAGGATACGAGAGCGGTAAGTCCGAAATCGTGATGGGCGAGGCGCTCAGCAGGCTTGGCTGGAGCCGCGACAGCTTTGTCGTTTCCAGCAAGGTCTTCTGGGGAGGCCAGAAGCCGACGCAGCGCGGCCTGTCGCGCAAGCATGTGACCGACGCCTGCCACGCAGCGCTCAAGCGGCTTCAGGTCGACTACCTCGACCTTTACTTCTGCCACCGCCCGGATATCGACACGCCGATCGAGGAAACAGTCCGGGCGATGCACGATCTCGTTGCCCAGGGCAAGGTGCTCTATTGGGGCACGTCGGAATGGTCGGCGCAGCAATTGACAGAAGCCTACGCCGTTGCCCGGGACTTGCGCATCACGCCGCCGACCATGGAGCAGCCGCAGTACAACATCTTCGAACGCCAGAAGGTCGAGTCCGACTATCTGCCGCTCTATGACCTGATCGGCCTTGGCACCACGATCTGGTCACCGCTCGCCTCGGGCGTCCTAACCGGCAAGTACAATAACGGTGTGCCGGCCGACAGCCGTATGAACCTGCCGGGCTATGAATGGCTGAAGGAAAAGTGGTCGAGCGATGCCGGCCTGGCCCAGCTCAAACAAGTTGGCGAACTCGCAAAGCTCGCGGACGAGATCGGGATATCGATCACGCATCTCGCCCTTTTGTGGTGCCTTGCCAACCGGAACGTCTCGACCGTCATTCTTGGAGCCTCGCGCGCCAGCCAGTTGCAGGACAATCTCGCGGCCCTCTCACACCGAGAGAAGGTGACGTCTGACGTGCTGGACCGGATCGACACGATCGTCGGAAACAAGCCCGAAGGACCACGTCGGTTCTAAAGCATGTCGCGCAAAAGTGTGCAGCGGTTTTGCGCTAACGAACATGCGTCAAACAAAGACCTAAAGCGCGAGGAGCGATCTGAAAGATTGCGACGCGCTTCAGGTGAAACAACTTCCCTCGACGGGTCAGATTAAGGCTCGTCGAGGGAAGCACGGCTTGACAACGTGACGAGACGCGTTGCATTTTCGCCACAATGCGTTGCTTAAAGGTCACGCAAGGGTTTAGGTATTTCGCTCCCGATCGAGTCGTTGCGACGCTGGCTTTCTGAGCCGGCGTTGCTTGGTTTCGATTGATGGCGAGGGCGGCAGGTGCCGTCCGAAGAGAGGCCGAATGACGCAGGATGGGGTATCGCCGGCGGCGGCGGGCGAGACGGTGACGACGGTGACCGATCGCCGCGCCCTTTTTGCTGTGCCTGGCCTCGTGCTCGCCGGCGGCGCGCTTCTCTGCGCCACGGCCACGCTTTTCGTGCTGCTCGGCCTGACGCCGATCGCGCCGACGTCGCATGTCGTCATCACCTCGGTGATCGTCAATTCCTTCTTTGTCCTGACGCTGCTCGCCTTGATCGCTCGCGAGGTAGCAAGGCTGCTGAAGGCGCGCACCCGCGGCCGTGCCGCAGCCCGCCTGCATATCCGCATCGTCGTGCTCTTTTCGATCGTCGCGATCACGCCGGCGATCCTCGTCGCCATCTTTGCCAGTATCACGCTGAATGCCGGCCTTGACCGCTGGTTTGCCCTGCGCACCCAGTCGATCGTCAGCTCGTCGCGCAATATCGGCCAGGCCTACATGATGGAGAATGCCAGCTACCTGCAGGGGCAGACGGTCTCCATGGCCAACGACCTGGAGCGCAACCGCGCGCTCTACAGCCTCGACAGGACGGGCTTTGCAGACTTGATGACCCGCCAGGCGAGGGGCCGCGGCCTGCTTGGCGCCTTCCTCGTCGAGCGCGACGGCTCGGTGATCGTCCAGGCCGATATCGCCACCGAAAAGCCGCTGCCGGCCATTCCGCAGGACGCATTGGAAAAGGCCGCCGCCGGCCAGCCGACGCTGATCCCGCCCGGCGTTACCAATCTCGTCGGCGCTATCATCAAGCTCGATGCCATCCAGAGCACCTTTCTCTATACGGTGCGCGCCGTCGATCCCAAGGTCATGGGCGCCATGCGCATGATGGAGGAGAACGCCACCGAATACCGCTCGATGGAGGCCAACCGCTTCTCGCTGCAGATCGCTTTTGCCGTGCTCTACATCGGCTTCGCGCTGATCGTGCTCCTGGCGGCGATCTGGACTGCGATCGCCGTCGCCGACCGCATCGTCCGGCCGATCCGCCTGCTGATCACGGCGGCCGACAGCGTTGCTTCGGGCAATATGGATATCGTCGTGCCGGTGCATGCCGTCGACGGCGACGTCGCCAATCTCTCGCGCACCTTCAACAAGATGATCTCGGAAATCCGCACCCAGCGCGACGAGATCCTCGAGGCCAAGGACGAGGTCGACGACCGACGCCGTTTCATCGAAGCGGTGCTATCGGGCGTCACCGCCGCCGTCATCGGCGTCGAGCAGGACCGCCGCATCGCCATCGTCAACAGCTCGGCCGAGACGCTGATGTCACTGTCGGCCGACGAAATGCTCGGAAAGCAGCTGGTCGACATCGCGCCGGAGGTCGATCAGGTGCTGACCGAGGCGGCGGTGCGTTATCGCGGCGATTTCCGCAAGCAGATTGCGCTGGTGCGCGGCGGCACTGTGAGGACGCTGAGCGTGCAGGTCACCCGCGAGGAAGTGCGCGACATGAGCGAATCCTACGTGATCACGCTCGACGACATCACCGATCTCGTCATCGCCCAGCGCTCGACTGCCTGGGGCGACGTGGCCAGGCGCATCGCCCATGAGATCAAGAACCCGCTGACGCCGATCCAGCTTTCCGCCGAGCGCATCCAGCGCCGCTACGGCAAGCAGATCGATCCGGGCGACCGGACCGTCTTCGACCAGTGCACGGATACGATCATCCGCCAGGTCGGCGATATCGGCCGCATGGTCGATGAATTCTCCGCCTTTGCCCGCATGCCGAAGCCGACCAAGGAGCCGAGCGACCTGCGCAATATCCTGCGCGACGCGATCTTCTTGCGTGAGATGGGCAACCATCACGTCACCTTCGAGCAGGATTTCGGGGAGCAGCCGCTGGAGGGCCTGTTCGACAGCCGCATGCTCGGCCAGGCCTTCGGAAATCTCATCAAGAATGCCGTGGAATCGATCGAGGCAGTTCCGAGCGACGAGCGGGACGAACGCAAGATTCTCGTCCGCGCCGCACTCGATACCGGCCGCGACCGCTTCACCGTCGACGTCATCGACAATGGCCGCGGCCTCCCGGTCGAGAACCGCCACAGCATTCTGGAACCCTATATGACGATGCGCGAGAAGGGCACCGGCCTCGGCCTCGCCATCGTCAAGAAGATCATCGAGGAACATGGCGGGCAGCTCGAGCTGCATGATGCGCCCGCCGATTTTGACCGGGGAAGAGGGGCCATGATCCGCGTGCATCTGCCACGCCTGGATCCGACGCCTGCTGCCCCCGCAGCCAATGACAAGGAAAGCGTTTATGGCTTCTGATATTCTCGTCGTCGACGATGAGCATGATATTCGCGAGATCGTTTCCGGCATTCTCTCCGACGAAGGGCACGAGACGCGCACCGCCCATGACAGCGACAGCGCGCTGGCGGCAATTTCCGATCGCGTGCCGCGGCTGATCTTTCTCGATATCTGGATGCAGGGCAGCAAGCTCGATGGCCTGTCGCTACTCGACGAGATCAAGACTCGCCATCCGGAATTGCCGGTCGTGATGATATCAGGCCATGGTAACATCGAGACCGCCGTCTCGGCGATCAAGCGCGGCGCCTTCGATTTCATCGAGAAGCCTTTCAAGGCCGACCGGCTGATCCTGATCGCCGAACGCGCGCTGGAGAATTCCAAGCTGAAGCGCGAGGTTTCCGAGTTGAAGCGCCGCACCGGCGACGCACTGGAGCTGATCGGCACATCGGTCGCCGTTTCGCAGCTGCGCCAGACGATCGAGAAGGTGTCGCCGACCAACAGTCGCATCATGATTCTCGGCGCCTCTGGCTCCGGCAAGGAGCTGGTGGCGCGAATGATCCACAAGAAGTCGGCCCGCGCCAACGGCCCCTTCGTTGCGATCAACGCCGCCAACATCACGCCCGAACGCATGGAGGTGGCGCTGTTCGGCACCGAGGGCACGCCCGGCCAGGCGCGCAAGATCGGCGCGCTCGAGGAAGCCCATCGCGGCATCCTCTATCTCGACGAAGTGGGCGAAATGCCGCGCGAAACGCAAAACAAGATCCTCCGCGTGCTGGTCGATCAGCAGTTCGAGCGCGTCGGCGGTTCCAAGCGCGTCAAAGTCGATGTCCGTATCATTTCCTCGACCGCCTACAATCTCGAGAGCCGCATCGCCGAGGGTTGGTTCCGCGAGGATCTCTACCACCGCCTTGCCGTCGTGCCGGTGCGTGTGCCGGCGCTGGCCGAACGGCGCGAGGACATTCCCTTCCTCGTCGATCAGCTGATGCGCCAGATATCAGAGCAGGCCGGCATCCGTCCGCGCCGCATCGGCGACGACGCCATGGCCGTGCTGCAGGCGCACGACTGGCCCGGCAACATCCGCCAGCTGCGCAACAATATCGAGCGACTGATGATCCTTGCCCGCACCGACGGCCCGGATGCGCCGATCACCGCCGACATGCTGCCGACCGATCTCGGCGACATGCTGCCGAAGGTGTCCGCCAAGAACGACTATCACATCATGACGCTGCCGCTGCGCGAAGCCCGCGAGATGTTCGAGAAGGATTATCTGATCGCCCAGATCAACCGCTTTGGCGGCAATATCTCTCGCACCGCGGAATTCGTCGGCATGGAGCGTTCGGCGCTGCACCGCAAGCTGAAGTCGCTCGGCGTCTGATTGTATCCGGCGCGGCCGAGGCCGCGCCGCCTCCTATATATTGCTTCCCGGAAGACCAGGTTTCCCATGCCGAGAATTGCCTATGTGAATGGCCGTTACGTCAAGCATTCCGATGCCAGCGTGCATATCGAGGATCGCGGCTACCAGTTTGCCGATGGCGTCTACGAGGTCTGCGAAGTGCGCCACGGCTATATCGTCGATCTCACGCGCCATCTGAACCGTCTCGACCGTTCGCTCGGTGAATTGCGCATCGCCTGGCCGATGAGCCGGGCGGCGCTGACGCAGGTCATTCGCGAGACGCTGCGCCGCAACCATGTCCGCAACGGGCTTTTCTACATGCAGGTGACGCGCGGCGTCGCCCGCCGCGATCATGTCTTCCCGGCCGAGGGAACGCCGCCCTCGCTCGTGATCACCGCCAAAAGCACCGATGCCAAGATCATCGCCGCCAAGAACGCCAACGGCATCAAGGCGATCACCCTTGTCGACAATCGCTGGGACCGCGTCGACATCAAGTCCGTCGGCTTGCTGCCGAATGCCATGGCCCGCCAGCAAGCCAAGGAGGCCGGCGCCCAGGAAGCGATCTATGTCGACGGCGACGGCATGGTGAAGGAAGGGGCGGCGACCAATGTCTGGATCGTCGATCCGGACGGAACGCTGGTGACGCGCCCGGCCGAACACGGCATTCTGCGCGGCATTACCCGCACCACTCTGATGGATGTCGCAGCCAAGTTGGGGTTGCAGATCGCCGAGCGGAGCTTCTCCGTTTCGGAGATGCTCGCAGCCCGCGAAGTCTTCCTCACTGCAGCCACAAGCATTTGTTTTCCGGTCGTTTCCGTCGATGGCCAGGCCATTGCCAACGGCCATCCGGGCAGCGTTTCGCAGAAAATTCGCGAAGCCTTTTTCGACGTTGCGGAAAAGATTGCGATTTGATACCAAGATTTGCTGGACAGGTGGAATGAGGATGCCACCGGTCTTCGCATGGTGAGGTTGATTGATATTCTACCGGCCAGATCAGGTCGGCAATAAAGAAAGAAGCGGCGCGATGGCGGAACGTTCTCAGAATCTTCAGGACTTATTTCTCAATACTGTTCGCAAGCAAAAGATTTCCCTGACAATCTTTCTGATCAACGGCGTGAAACTCACGGGCGTTGTTACGTCTTTTGACAATTTCTGTGTTCTTCTTCGCCGTGACGGCCATTCGCAGCTCGTGTATAAGCATGCGATCTCTACGATCATGCCGGGCCAGCCCATGCAGATGTTCGAGAGCGAAGAAGCAGCGTCCTAACAGGATCAGCCGTCATTTCGACACGCGATACCAAGAACGATTCGATCATCCCTGAGGCCGCCAAGCACAGGGACGACATGCGCGCGACTGTCGTTGTGCCGGTTCTGAAATCGCGCAGTCGCGGCGGCCAGAGCGAATCGGCCTCGACCCGCACGCCGGAAAGCCGGCTCGAAGAGGCGACGGGCCTTGCCCAGGCGATCGACCTCGATGTCGTCAATGGCCAGATCGTCCCGGTCAATGATCCGAGGCCGGCCACATTGCTCGGCACCGGCAAGATCGAGGAGATCAAGGCGCTGCTCGACGAGCGGGATTCCGGTCTCGTCATCGTCGATCATCCGTTGACGCCGGTGCAGCAGCGCAACCTCGAAAAGGAATGGAACGCCAAGGTCATCGACCGGACGGGCCTCATCCTCGAAATCTTCGGCCGCCGCGCCTCCACCAAGGAAGGCACGCTGCAGGTCGATCTCGCCCATCTGAATTATCAGAAGGGCCGTCTGGTGCGAAGCTGGACCCACCTTGAACGCCAGCGCGGCGGCGGCGGCTTCATGGGCGGCCCCGGCGAAACCCAGATCGAAGCCGACCGACGGATGCTGCAGGACCGCATCATCAAGCTCGAACGCGAGCTGGAGCAGGTCGTGCGCACCCGCCAGCTCCACCGCGCCAAGCGCCGCAAGGTGCCGCACCCGATCGTGGCGCTCGTCGGTTATACCAATGCCGGCAAGTCGACGCTGTTCAACCGCATCACCGGCGCCGGCGTGCTGGCCGAAGACATGCTCTTTGCCACGCTCGACCCGACGCTTCGGCGCATGAAACTGCCCCACGGCCGCACCGTCATCCTGTCCGACACCGTCGGCTTCATCTCCGACCTGCCGACCCATCTGGTCGCCGCCTTCCGGGCGACGCTGGAAGAGGTGCTGGAAGCCGATCTCATCCTGCATGTCCGTGACATGTCCGATGCCGACAACCAGGCGCAGAGCTCCGACGTGATGCGCATCCTGAACGACCTCGGCATCGACGAGGCCGAAGCCGAAAAGCGGCTGATCGAAGTCTGGAACAAGATCGACCGGCTGGAGCCCGAGGTGCACGATGCCATGGTGCAGAAATCGGCCGGCGCCAGCAACGTGGTGGCGGTTTCAGCCGTCAGCGGCGAGGGCGTCGACACGCTGATGGAAGAGATCAGCCGCAGACTGTCAGGCGTGATGACCGTTGCAACGATCCGCCTTCCGGTCGACAAGCTGGCGCTGCTGCCCTGGCTTTACGATCATGCGATCGTCGACGGCCGTGAGGATAATGAGGACGGCACGATCACGCTTGATCTGCGCCTGTCCGAAACCGAAGCGACCGAACTCGAGCGCCGCATCGGCATTGGACCGAAGTCTTCAAAGGAAGATTGGGAGCGGTAAGGCGTTCAAGGGGGACGTGGCAACGTTCCGCTCACTCCGCCCCCGACGTCACAGCCCGCTCGATCGCCTTCGCTGCCTGCCAGATTTCCTCCATCCGCTCCAGCGTCGCGTCTTTCAGCGTCTCGCCTTCTGCTTCAAGAACCTGTTCTATATGGCTGAACCGACGACGGAATTTCGTATTCGTTCCGCGCACTGCCTGTTCCGGATCGGCCTTGACGTGACGGCCGATATTGACGACCGCGAAGATCAGGTCGCCGAGCTCGTCGCTGACCTTTGCCTGATCGCCTTCGCGAAGGGCTGCCCGCAATTCGCCGATCTCCTCCTCGATCTTGTCGAGGATCGGCTCCGGTGCTGACCAATCGAAGCCGACCTTGGCGGCGCGTTCCTGTAGCTTCAGGGCTTCCGTCAGGGCCGGGAAGCTGCGCTGCACCGAGCCGAGGAAGCCGCTGTTGACGTCCTCGGTGATGCCGCGCCGCGAGCGCCGTTCGGCGCGCTCGCGTTTCTCCGCCTGCTTGATCTCGTCCCATTGGATCTTCACCGCGTCCGGCGTATCCGCCGCCGAGCGGGCAAAGACGTGCGGATGGCGGCGGATCATCTTGGCGGTGATGGCGTTGACCACGTCGCCGAAGGAAAATTCGCCGGCCTCCTCGGCCATGCGGGCGTGAAAGACCACCTGCAGCAGCAAGTCGCCCAGTTCGTCGCAGAGATCGTCCATATCGCCACGCTCGATCGCATCGGAGACCTCATAGGCCTCCTCGATCGTATAGGGCTTGATCGTCTCGAAGTTCTGCACGATGTCCCAGGGGCAGCCGGTTTCGGGATGGCGCAGCGCCGCCATGATCTCGATCAGCCGCGAAATGTCTTTGGAAGGTTGCATGTTGCCTCGGTTCAGCGGGCTTAGTTCAATGGAATGTCGTTGGCGCTCTTCGACGACTGGTAGCTGGTCGACAGCGCGTCGTAGCGCGCCTTGATGCGGGCGGTCTGTGTCTTCAGCGCGGTCTTCAGCGGAGCCTCCTCGGTCTCGACGAGATCGGCGACGGCAAAGCTGTTCCAGAAGGCGTTTTGCCTGCGATAGCCGCCGGGTTCAAGCCCGAAGACCTCCTTCAGGATCTTCAGGTCGTGCGGAATGGCGAAGGCGTCGCGCGAATCCTCATGGCTGAAAAAATAGTAGAAATTGTCGAAGCCGGCCCAGGTGATCGCCGACACGCACATGGTGCAGGGTTCGTGCGTCGACAGGAAGATCAAATCCTTGGTCGGCGGCTTGTCGCCAAGCTCGTAGAAGCGCTTCAGCGTATGCACCTCGCCGTGCCAGAGCGGATTCTCCAGCTCGTTATTGGTCTCGGCGACGACAAGCGAAAGATCGGATTTCCGCAGGATCGCCGCACCGAACACCTTATTGCCAAGCGAAACGCCACGCTCCGTCAGCGGCAGGATATCGTCTTCCATCACCGAAAGCAGGCGGGAGGCAATGGTCTTATCAGGCATGAGGGCCCTCCAGTTTTCCTCAGTCTATCGCCTTGGCGGCGCGAGTGAAATGCGTGAAGCACCGGTGGACGTTTTTTGTCACAGGCTTTATTCTGCACTGCAGCAAGCGGGCTGGGAATATGCGGCTTTTTGGCAGCACGGGTGACTTTTCTCAAATCACGGACGGCACGAGCAAAAGAATACCTGCTTGCTTGGGCTTTCGAATTTCTGTTCCTTCAATCCCTTGTCGATCAAGGGCATATTCCGGCAACTTCGAAGTGGATTGATGATGCCTCCCAAGACTGAACAGCTTTCGGTATTTCCCGCCTTCTTTCGCGTGGAAGGCCAGAAGACGGCTGTCTTCGGCAATGGCGATGAAGCTTTCGCCAAGGTGCGGCTGCTGCTCAACACAAAGGCGCGGATTGTCGCCTATGCCGACCGGCCGGAAGCCGATTACCACGCGTTCCTGATCGCCAACCGTATCGAGACCGTGCGCGCTGCCTTCTCCGCCGAACAGGTCGAGGGTTCGGCGCTCGTCTTCGCCGCAACCGGCAATGAAGCCGACGACCGGAGCATCGTCGACGCTGCGCGCGCCGCCAGAATTCCGGCCAATGCCGTCGATCAGCCCGATTACTGCGATTTCTTCACGCCGGCGCTGGTCAACCGTGCGCCCGTCGCCGTTGCGATCGGCACCGAAGGGGCAGGGCCGGTTCTGGCGCAGATGATCCGCGCGCAGATCGACCAGCTTCTTTCGCCCTCGCTCGGCCGCCTTGCCGGGCTGGCGACGAGCTACCGCAAGGCCGTCGACCAACTGATTCCGAGAGGCGTCTCCCGCCGGGTCTTCTGGCGCCGTTTCTTTTCCGGTGCCGTCGCCGATGCGGTCGCCAATGGCAACCTGCCGCAAGCCCGCCATGCCGCCGACCGGCTGCTGCACGCGATGGACAAGGTCGCCGGCCACGTCTGGCTGGTCGGCGCCGGTCCGGGTGCCGAGGATCTGCTGACGTTGCGCGCCCAGCGCGTGATGATGGAAGCTGACGTCATCGTCTATGACGCCCTCGTGCCGCAGGCGATCGTCGATATGGGCCGCCGTGATGCCGAGCGGCTTTCCGTCGGCAAGCGCAAGGGCTGCCACTCGAAGTCCCAGGAAGAAATCAACGACCTGCTGGTCGATCTAGGCCGTCAGGGCAAGCGCGTCGTCCGTCTGAAATCCGGTGATCCCCTGGTCTACGGCCGGGCAGGGGAAGAGATGGCGGCATTGCGCGCTGCCGGCATCACCTATGAAGTCGTGCCTGGCATCACCTCGGCTTTCGCAGCCGCTGCCGATTTCGAGCTGCCGCTGACGCTGCGCGGCGTTGCCTCCTCGCTGGTCTTCACCACCGGCCATGATCTTACAGGCGACGTGCTGCCCGATTGGGCAAGCCTTGCCGTTTCCGGCGCGACCATCGCCGTCTATATGGGCCGCACGGTTGCTGCCTCCGTCGCCGAGCGGCTGATGCAGGCGGGCATTCCCGCCGAAACGACCGTTGCCGTCATCGAAAATGCCAGCCGCGCCGATCGCCGCCTGCTGCATGGCACGCTCGCCGATCTGCCCGATCTGCAGCACCGCGACGAATTGACCGGGCCTGTCATGGTCATCATCGGCGATGCGGTCGCCGGCGCCAATTTCGAACTGTCCGAGCCCCTGGTGCGCGCAAACGCCCGGCTCGAGGAACTTGCAAGGAGCTGAATATGGGTGACAAGGTTCTGACCGCCAACCGGCTGACGGACGGCATTGCCGTCTGGCTGGATGCGAACGGCAAGTGGTCCACCTCGCTGCAGGAGGCGCTCGTTGCCCGTCATGCCGAGGCCGTTGCCGCGCTGGAGGCGATCGGCAAAAAATCCTATGCCGACAACGAGGTCGTTGACGTCGCCGTCGTCGACGTTCAGGAAACCAACGGCATTCTCTGGCCGCTTCGCTTGCGCGAGCGCATCCGCGCGCAAGGCCCGACCATGGAATATGCCCCGGGCTACGCTCCTGCCGATCCCGAATTCATTGCAGTCTGAGGAAGACGATGTACCGTTACGACGAATTTGACCATGCCTTTGTTACCGAGCGCGTCGAGCAGTTTCGCGATCAGGTCGAGCGCCGCCTTTCCGGCGAGCTCGCCGAGGACGCGTTCAAGCCGCTGCGCCTGATGAACGGCGTCTACCTGCAGCTCCACGCCTACATGCTGCGCATCGCCATTCCCTATGGCACGCTGAGCTCTCGCCAGCTGCGCATGCTCGCCCATATCGCCCGCACCTATGACCGCGGCTATGGCCACTTCACCACGCGCCAGAACCTGCAGTTCAACTGGCCGAAGCTGTCCGATATTCCCGATGCGCTCGCCAACCTTGCCAGCGTCGAGATGCATGCGCTGCAGACCTCGGGCAACTGCATCAGAAACGTCACCGCCGATCACTTCGCCGGCGCCGCCGCCGATGAGATCGCCGATCCGCGTCCTTACGCCGAAATCCTGCGCCAGTGGTCGTCGGTCCACCCGGAATTCTCCTTCCTGCCGCGCAAGTTCAAGATCGCCGTCACCGGCGCCGAGCGTGACCGCGCCGCAATCCAGGTCCATGATATCGGCCTGCACGTGAAGACGAACGACAAGGGCGAGATCGGCTTTGCCGTCTATGTCGGCGGCGGCCAGGGCCGTACGCCGATGATCGCCAAGCTGATCCGCGACTTCCTGCCCGAGGAAGACCTGCTCTCCTACACCACGGCAATCGTGCGTGTGTACAATCTGCACGGCCGCCGCGACAACAAGTACAAGGCCCGCATCAAGATCCTCGTGCACGAAACTGGCACCGAGGAGCTGACGCGCCAGGTGGAGGCTGAATTCGCCGCGCTGAAGGATACCGAGCTCAAGCTGCCGGAAAAGGACGTCCAGTCGATCGCTGCCTATTTCGCGCCGCCTGATCTGCCCGAGCGCGCCGAAGGCTGGGAAAATCTTGCCCGCTGGAAGAAGGCCGATTCCGGTTTCTCCCGCTGGGTCCAGCAGAACGTGCAGCCGCACAAGAACCCTGATTACGGCATGGTGACGATCTCGCTGAAGCCGATCGGCGGCATTCCGGGCGATGCCTCCGACGCGCAGATGGATGCGATCGCCGATCTGGCCGAGGAATATGCCTTCGACGAAATCCGCGTCAGCCATGAGCAGAACCTGATCCTGCCGCATGTGGCGCTTGCCGATCTCGAAGCCGTCTATCGCGGCCTCGTCGCCATCAATCTGGCGGAAGCCAATGCCGGCCTGATTACCGATATCATTGCCTGTCCGGGGCTGGACTACTGCGCGCTTGCCAATGCGCGCTCCATCCCGCTGGCGCAGGAAATCTCTCGCCGCTTCGGCGATGCCGAACGCCAGGCCGAGATCGGTGAGCTGAAGATCAAGATCTCCGGCTGCATCAATGCCTGCGGCCATCACCATGTCGGCCATATCGGCCTGCTCGGTGTGGAGAAGAAGGGCGCCGAACTCTACCAGATCACCCTCGGCGGCTCCGGCGACGAACATACCTCGATCGGCGAGATCATCGGCCGCGGCTTCGAGCCGGACCGGGTGACCGACGCGATCGAGACGATCGTCGACACCTATCTCGGCCTGCGCCTCGATCAGTCCGAGAATTTCCTCGCCGCCTATCGCCGTGTCGGACCGCAGCCGTTCAAGACTGCGCTCTACGGCTCGGCCGCCGAAGCGGCATAAGGAGGGGATGATGACGAAGATCTGGAGAGAAACCGGTTTTGTCGAAAACGATCCCTGGGTGATCGAGACCGACGAGGTGAAGGCGACCGAGGAGCAGAAGCCGCTGCTTGGTCTCGACGAGCTGATCGCCAAGGCCGACGAAAGCAACGATGTCGGCCTCGGCGTGCTGATCAAGCCGGCCGACGACGTGCGCCGGCTGGAGCCCTATCTCTATCGCCTTGAAATCGTTGCCGTCGCCTTTCCGGCTTTCAACGACGGCCGCGCCTTCAGCCATGCCTCGCTGCTGCGTCAGCGCCTCGGCTACACCAACGAGCTGCGCGCCGTCGGCGACGTGCTGATCGATCAGGTGCCGCTGATGCTGCGCGTCGGCATCGACAGCTTTTCCGTCACCAACGCCACGGCGCTGAAGCGGCTGGGCGAAAACCGTCTTCCCGCCATTCCCCATCATTATCAGCCGGCGGTGCGTGACGCCGAAGCCGGCAAGGGCTATAGTTGGCGCCGTCAGGCGAAGCCGGCCGCATAAGCGACCGGTCCGCCGTTGCAGTGCATGTCGCGCAAAAGTGTGCAGCGGTTTTGCGATAACGACATGCTTTAGAATGGCGGAATGATAGCATGAAGACATTCGAAGTGGCGGTGATCGGTGGCGGTCTCGCTGGCATGATCGCCGCAATCGCGCTGGCGCGCGGCGGTCGCAGCGTAGCGCTGGTGGCACCCGTTGCCCCGAAAGAGGACCGGCGCACCACGGCGCTGATGGATCAGTCGATCCGTTTCCTCGATCGCCTGGCGCTCTGGGAAAAGCTCCGCCCCGCAGCCGCTCCTCTCACCAGCATGCGCATCGTCGACGGTACCGATCGGCTGCTGCGCGCGCCGACGACCACCTTCCGCGCGGCCGAGGTCGGTCTCGATGCCTTCGGCTACAATTTCCCGAACAAGGCGCTGACCGGCATTTTGGAAGAAGCTGCGGCCGGCGAGGGCAATATCACCCGTTTCACCGATATGGCCGAATCGATCGAAATATCAGCCGTTTCAGTCTCGATCACGCTGACCGGCGGCGAGACGCTGTCGGCCGATTTTGCCGTCGGCGCCGATGGCCGCGGCTCGAAGCTGCGCGAGACATCCGGCATTACTGTTCGCAACTGGTCCTATCCGCAATCTGCCATGGTGCTGAATTTCGCCCATTCGCTGCCGCACCAGAATATCTCGACCGAATTCCACACCAAACACGGCCCCTTCACCCAGGTGCCGCTGCCGGGAAGCCGCTCCAGCCTCGTCTGGGTGCAGGATCCCGCGGAAGCCGCGAGCCGCATGGAATTGCCGCTTGCCGAACTCGGCGCGCTCGTCGAGGCGCGCATGCAGTCCATGCTCGGCAAGGTTGATGTCGAGGAGGGCGTCCAGGTCTGGCCGCTCTCCGGCATGATGGCGCATCGTTTCGGCAAGGGACGCATCGCGCTGATTGGCGAGGCCGCCCATGTCTTCCCGCCGATCGGGGCACAGGGGCTGAACCTCAGCCTGCGCGATATCATGGCGCTTGCCGATATCCTCTGCGACAGAGCGGAATTGCCGGTACCGGCTGACGCCGGCGAAAGCTTCGACCGCAGGCGCCGCGCCGACATCATGACGCGCACGGCAAGCGTCGACATTCTCAACCGCTCGTTGCTTTCGGATTTCCTGCCTGTCCAGATGCTGCGGGCTGCCGGCCTGCATATCCTCTCGGCCATACCGCCACTGCGCAACATCGTCATGCGCGAGGGCATCGAGCCAGGCCGCGGCTTCCGCGATATTCCGGAGGCGCTACGGGAAAAGCTGAAGCGGAAGAAGGCCTGATCGGATCACGATCAGCCAGAGCGAAACAGTCACCACCGATAGCACCGTCGTGATCAGGATCGTCGCCGAGGCGCGCTCCTGCCAGACGCCGTATTGCTGGCCGATGACGAAGACGTTGGTCGCCGTCGGAAGGCAGGCGAGCAGCACGGCGGCCTGGATCCAGACCGGCTCGAAACCGCCAACCGCCGTGAGCGCAATGAAAACCGCGATCGGATGCAGGATCAGCTTCGCCGGCACGATATAGGAGATCTCGGCCGGGATTCGTTTCAGCGGCCGGAGCGCCAGCGTCACGCCCATGGCAAAGAGCGCGCAGGGAGCCGCCGCCTGGGCGAGATAATCGACCAAGCGCTGAAACGCCGGCGGCTGGTCGATGTGCAATGCGGCCACCACAAAGCCTGCCGCCGTCGACAAAATGAAGGGGTGCAGCGCGACCTTCCGGACGATATCAGCGACAAGCTGGCCTGTTGAACGCTTGTCGTCGCCGGCTGCCGCCATCAGCGCCGGCGCGACGATGAAATGCAGTGCGTTCTCGAAGCAGATGATCAGCGCCACCGGCACGGCTGCGCCTTCGCCGAGCGCCAAGAGTGCCAGGCCCGGCCCCATATAGCCGATATTGCCATAGGCGCCGGCAAAGGACTGGATGGTGCAATCGGCAAGCGAATTGCCGCGCACGAGACGGCCGATGACGAAAAGCAGGATGAAGACCGCATAGGTCGCCGCGATGTCGGTGACAATGAAATCGACGCGCGTCAGCTCTTCGATCGGCGTGCGCGAGACGAGCTTGAAGAACAGAGCGGGAAGGGCGGCATAGATGATGAAGGTATTCAGCCATCCGAGCGCTTCGGCCGGCTGCTTGGTCGCCTTGGCGGCGATGTAACCGATCAGGATCAGGCCGAAGAACGGCAAAAGCAGGCTGACAATATCGGCCAAGAGGTCTTCCAGTACGCGGGGATGGTCGGCGGGTCAGGATCTGACTTAAGCAATTCCAGCGAAAGTGTGTAGCGGTTTTGCGTTCGGAATTGCGCAGAAACAAGAGCAATTCCAGCGAAACTGTGTAGCGGTTTTGCGTCCGGAATTGCGCAAAAACAAATCGATAGAGCGTGGACTCGTTGAGTACACGCTCTACCGCCAACCGAACACGCGATCAGTAATCCCAGAAGGCCGCTACCCAGCGAAAGGCGTCGCCGTCGACCGCCACCCGGCCGACGGAGGGGAATGGCAGGTGAGTGGCCACCAGCTGCTCGCCGGTCTCCGCCAGTTCCCGCAGAAGACGGACCCGAACGCGCGCCGCCTCCTCGGGGTCGTGTTCGAAGCCGTTGTACCAGTCCGGATGTTCGAACCCGACCGCGAACACGGCGTCGCCGGCAAACATCAGCCTGTCCCCGCCGGACGCCAGGCGGATCACGCTGTGCCCGGGGGTATGGCCGCCGGTGCGATGGACGACCACGCCCGGCGCCACCTCGTACTCGTCATCGAACAGCCGGAAATGGCTGCGATACTCCTTCGCGAACCGCTTGGCGGTCGCCCGAAGCGCGTCCGGGAACCCGGGCGGCATGGAGACCCGGGAGAAATCGGGCGCCTCCCAGAACTTGACCTCGGCGGCAGCCACGTGGATCCGCAGGTCCGGCCGCAGCTGGTCCTTCACCCCGTCGACCAGCAGCCCGCCAATATGGTCCATGTGCATGTGGGTCAGCACCACGTCGGTCACCGACGCCAGATCGATGCCGGCGGCCTCCAGGCGCTTGATCAACTGCCCGGCCCGCGGCAGGTGCAAGTCCGGGTCGATCCCCAGCCCGGCGTCGAGGAGTATGGTCTGGTCGCCGCTGCGCACCACGACCACGTTCAGCGCCCAGTCGAAAGCATCCGCTGGCAGGAACATGTCTTTCAGCCAGGTCGCTCGGACGGACGGATCGATGTTGTGGCCCAGCATCGCGGTAGGGAGCGGTAGCACTCCATCACTGACCACCAGCACCTCAATCTCGCCGACCCGCACCGCGTAGCGCGACGGAACCAGTTCGTCGAGCCGAGGTCTGCCGGTGTGTGCGGTGTTTTCCCGGCTCGTCTTTGTCTCAAGGTTCATGTTCGTCTCCTTCTGACCGCCGCCTTAAACACGGCATCGACGACGCTACATCGAGGCGTATTTGCGATCGATTGGGTCGAGGGATAAGGGCGGGTGGGGCCGAGGGACAGGGCAAGCCATACCAGGGCATAGGTGCAGGCCTGGCTTTTTACTGCCGGCGGCGTGCTGAAGAGCGCGGAGTCGATCAGATCAGCGGACGCGGCAAGCCTGCTGCATAGCCTGGAAAATCGGCAACCCGTCGCCTAGCCGATCTGCATCAGGATCGGAAAGGTCTGCTGGAACCAGATCGCCACATTGCTGACCCAACCGAACAGGAAGGCGAGGCCGGTGAGCACGAGGAAGAGACCCATCACCTTTTCCACCGTGCCGAGATGGCGGCGGAAGCGCGACAGGAAGCGCATGAAGGCGCCGGAAAAGCCGGCGGCAATCCAGAACGGGATGGCAAGGCCGAGCGAATAGATGGCGAGCAGCCCGGCGCCGGAGCCGACCGTCTCACGCGAGGCGGCAACGCCGAGAATGGCGCCGAGCACCGGGCCGATGCACGGCGTCCAGCCGAAGGCGAAGGCAAGGCCCATGATATACGCGCCCGTCAGCGTCGCCGGCTTGCCGCTGCCCTGGAAGCGCGCCTCGCGGGCAAGCACCCCGATTCGAAAGAGGCCGAGAAAGTTCAGCCCCATGACGATGATGATCAGCCCGCCGATCTTCGACAGGAGGTCGAGATGCTGGCGAAGCGCCATGCCGATGCTGGAGGCACCGGCGCCGAGCGCCACGAAGACGGTGGCAAAGCCGAGCGTGAAAAAGAGGGCAGAGAAGAACACGCCGCGTCTGACGTCGGGCGCGACCACAACCGCACCGCCGCCGCGGAACTGCTCGACTGAAATGCCGGCCATATAGCAAAGATAAGGCGGGACGAGGGGAAGCACGCAGGGCGATAGAAAGGAAAGCGCTCCGGCAATCAACGCGCTCCACAGGGAAATATCGGCAATCGACACGCATTCTCTCCGGCTGCAATCTGCGTGATGTTCCTAGCTTTGCAGCTCCGGGATTGCCAATCACCTTTTTGCGCGCGCAAGACAAGATGCCTTTGCACGCAAGACATTTGTCTTTGCGCCCGCAAGGCAAGATGCCTTTGCCCGCAAGAAATGTGCCGACAGCCGGAAAAAGGCAAATTTTTCGGTTGACCGCAATGGGTCGCCTGCCTATGTTCCGCCCACTTCCAGCCGGGGTGGTCACACCCGCGGAGAGGGAGAGCGTAGCTCAGCCGGTAGAGCAACTGACTTTTAATCAGTAGGTCTCGGGTTCGAACCCCGACGCTCTCACCATAAAAATTCAACGAATTCAACATGGTAGAGACTGTAATCGACGGCAACGAATGCCGCCGATTACGACATTTTCCGGCACATGACGCGGTTTTACGGCACTAGGCGTTCGGCGATGTCGGCCATCTGAAAAAGGACATCATCGCCTACCTTCACCAAATCGGGCGGGTGGAGGAGATATGCCGCGCCGATCGACAGCGCAACGTCATAGAGTATGAATAGGGGTGAATACAAAAGCCCCGCCAACATGGCGAGGCTCTCATTCTGCTGATCTGACGGGCCGTTCTTAGAACTTCACGCCGACCCCGAACTTGAGTTCGTGCTGATCGAGG